>CAJQNP010000195.1 GCA_905479705.1 uncultured Gammaproteobacteria bacterium | reverse complement strand
GATCATCGGCGTAATGCCGGTCACCGTGCAGCTCTTCAAAGTCGGTGAATATCCGGATGATGTAGTCCAGCGTGTAGGGCCGTTGCGGGTGACGCGCCAGCTGTGACACCTGCCAGGGCGTCAGGCTGGAGAAGATCGACTCGGTCAGTGCGGAACTTTTTTCCTTGAGCTTGTTGATTTCATCATTGATGTTGACGTCGGCGTCGTCACCAATGTAGTGCAGCTCGTCGATCTTGGCTTCCAGTTCGGCGATGGGCTGTTCAAAGTCGAGAAAATTAAGGTTCATTCATCATTCCAGTGCAGCAGTATCAGCCGTCTAAGGTACCATAATTGCCGTTGCTCATGCATATTCGACCACCACGCGGTCCTTGCCGGCGAGGTCGCAGAGCCGGTGAATCAGCTCATCCGACGGGTGCACGGACCACGCCTCGCCCAGCGTGACTCGCGCCTGTGCATCCCCGCCCGTGTAGTCGATACATACCGGGCAATGGCCCTCGGAAAACGGCTGCAGGATATCCGCCAGGGTACCAACAAAACCGTTACCGGCCTGGCTGGACTCGACACCGACCACCAGGCGTCTCGCAAACAGGGCGCGCGCCTGGTTGATATCGTAAATACTCTGCGCCGTGACCTGATAACTGCCGCTGAAGTCATCCAGCCCCAGCCCGCCCTGAATGACCAGCACCTTGTTCTTTGCCAGCATGGCCTGGTACTTCTCGTAGACATCGGGAAACACGCGCACGTCGATGCGCGCGGTGCGATCATCCAGTGTCAGAAAGGCAATCTTGCCGCCGCGCTGGGTCTTGATAACACGCATGCTCATGACCAGCCCGGCGATGGTGACGGCACGCTCGTCGGAACCCTGTCGCCCCCGGTACTCTTTCTTGCCGGAGGTCGGCGCCGGGGGTGCCGTGGCACACTGCGCCGTCACCTCGGCCAGCTTGCCGCTGATGATATGGGCCAGTTCTTTTTCATAACGGGTTATCGGGTGCCCGGTGAGGTAAAGACCCAGCGAATCCATTTCGCCCTGCAGGCGCGGCTCCTCATCCCATTCCGGTAACACCTGCTTGTTGACCGGCAGCGGTGCCGCAGAATGCGACTCGCCGAACAGGTCATTCTGACCGGTATCCAGGTTGCGCGAGTGCTGCTCGGCAAGCTTCAGTGCCTGGTCGAGGTTGGCGTGCTGGCTGGCACGGCTCTCACCCAGCGAGTCCAGCGCACCGGCACGAATCAGCGCATCAAACACCCGGCGGTTGACCTTGCGCAGGTCAACACGTTGACAGAGATCAAACAGGTCGGCGAACGCGCCGCCCGCGTCGCGTTCCTCGAGCATGCCCTCGATGGCTGCCTGGCCGACACCCTTGATCGCGCCGAGCCCATACACCACGGTGCTGGCCGAGGACACGGTAAACGGATACAGCGAACGGTTGATATCCGGCGGTACAACCCGCAGTTTCATGTCGCGACACTCGGCAATCAGGTGCACGATCTTGTCGGTGTTATCCATGTCCGCCGAGAGCACCGCAGCCATGAAGGCTGCCGGGTAATGCGCCTTTAGCCAGGCCGTCTGGTAGGACACCAGGGCATAGGCAGCGGAGTGACTCTTGTTGAAACCGTAACCGGCAAACTTCTCCATCAGGTCGAAGATGCCGGCGGCGACCTTGTCATCGACACCGCGCTGACTGGACCCTTCAAGAAAGATCGAGCGCTGCTTCGCCATCTCCTCGTGCTTTTTCTTGCCCATGGCACGGCGCAGCATGTCGGCACCACCCAGTGTGTAACCGGCCAGCACCTGGGCAATCTGCATCACCTGCTCCTGGTAGAGGATGATGCCGTAGGTGGGCTTCAGGATGGGTTCGAGGTCCGGGTGCGGGTACTTGATCTGCGCGCCATGCTTGCGTGCAATAAAGTCGTCGACCATGCCGGACTGCAACGGACCCGGACGAAACAGTGCCACCAGTGCGACGATGTCCTCAAAGGTATCCGGCTGCAAACGCCGGATGAGGTCCTTCATGCCGCTGGATTCCAGCTGGAAGACTGCCGTGGTCAAAGAGGCCTTCAGCAGCTTGAACGCGGCCCTGTCATTCAGCGCTATGGCATCAATATCGACAAACGCGTCACTGTCCGGCGCCACCCCTGTGTTGATGGTCTTGAGTGCCCAGTCAATGATGGTCAGGGTGCGCAGACCGAGGAAGTCGAACTTGACCAGCCCGACGGCCTCGACATCGTCCTTGTCAAACTGGCTGACCAGTGCACCGCCCCCCTGCTCGCAGTACAGCGGCGTGAAATCGGTCAGCTTTGAAGGCGAGATCACCACACCACCGGCATGCTTGCCGGCATTGCGCGACAGCCCCTCGAGCGAACGCGCCAGGTCAATGACCGTGCGCACCTCCTCGTCACTGTCATACAGCTCGCTGAAGGCCGGCTCCTGATCCAGTGCCTTGTCCAGTGTGATACCGATCTCGAACGGGATCAGCTTGGCGATACGGTCAACGAAGCCATAGGGATGACCCAGCACGCGGCCCACGTCACGCACCACGGCCTTGGCCGCCATGGAACCGTAGGTGATGATCTGCGACACGCGATCACGCCCGTAACGCTCGGCAACGTAATCTATGACGCGGTCGCGCCCCTCCATGCAAAAGTCGACATCAAAGTCCGGCATGGACACACGCTCCGAGTTCAGGAAACGCTCGAACAGCAGGTCATAACGAATCGGATCAAGGTCGGTGATGGTCAGGCTATAGGCCACCAGCGACCCGGCACCGGAACCACGCCCAGGACCCACCGGGATGCCGTTGTTCTTTGCCCACTTGATGAAATCTGCAACGATGAGGAAGTAACCGGGGAATCCCATTTCAAGGATGACCTTGATCTCGTGCGCCAGCCGTTGCCGGTAGATCTCGCGCTGCTCCCCGGTGTCCTCGGTGCCTTCCGCAAAGATCTGCTGAAGGCGTACCTGCAGGCCTTCCTCGGCCTGCGCCTTGAAATAGCCCGCCATGTCCATGCCTGGCGGGACCGGAAAGTCCGGCAGGTAGTTTTTGCCAAGCTCCAGTTCAAGGTTGCAACGCCGGGCAATCTCGACGCTGTTCTGCAGGGCCTCCGGGATATCCCGGAACAGCGCCTGCATGTCCGCGGGACTGCGCAAGTACTGCTGGTCGGTAAACTCCTTTGAACGCCGCGGGTCGTCCAGGGTGCGGCCCTCGTTGATACAGACGCGTGCCTCGTGCGCCTCGAAGTCGGAGGCCGCCAGAAAGTGCACATCGTTGGTAGCCACCACGGGGACAGCGGCGCTGGCCGCGAGGCCGACTGCCTTGTGCAGGTAGTCTTCCTCGCCCGGGCGACCGGTGCGCTGCAATTCAAGGTAAAAGCTGTCCGGAAAACACTGCTGCCAGAACGCCAGCCGCTCAGCGGCCAGAGCGGGCTTGGCGGCGAGCAGTGCCTGGCCGATGTCGCCAGCGACTCCGCCTGACAGGGCAATCAGTCCGTCCGAGTGGTCCTGCAGCCAGTCACGCTCGAGCACCGGTATGCCACGGTGCTGTCCCTCTGTGTAGGTACGTGAGACGAGGCGTGTCAGGTTGAGGTAACCGGCGCGCGATTTACACAACAACACCAGGCGCGAGGGTGTCGCGGATCCGTCGCCGTCGGCCACCCAGAGGTCCACACCCACGATGGGCTTTACCCCGGCCGCCATGGCCGCCCGGTAAAACTTGACCATGGAAAACAGGTTGCACTGGTCGGTGACGGCCACTGCCGGCATGCCCGTCTCGGCGACCCGCTTCACCAGCGGCTTGACCCTTACCGTGCCATTCACCAGCGAATACTCGGTGTGAACGCGCAGATGGACGAAGGCTGGTTGCATGAAAGAAAGTGTCCGCGTTTGTCAGGCCGTCTTCAAGGCCGCCCTGAAATATAATTAAATATCTGCAATTAGTTTTTAATACATTGTTTAATATATAGTTATTATATGCCTTAGCTGATGGCGCATCGCCTGGCAGGTGCTATTTTCGCACCCTTCAGATTGAATTGGCAGGGTTGATTTCCGGACGCCCTGCCGAAAGGCCGGAAGTGTGCGCCCGCTAAACTCAAAAACACCGGGGTAAAGACGATATAAGCTGTATCCAGAGGCGTTGATACAGGGAAAAGCATGTTCCGGGGCACAGGCACGTTAGTCAATTCCAGCTACGACACAGAAGAACTCCGGGGCTTTGCCCGCAGCATGGCCGAACTGCAATGGCTGCTGCTGATCCTCGTTATCCTGTACTTTTTCATCCCGACCCGCCCGATCACTGACAGCAACGCACTGATCATCTCCATGGTCAGCTACTCCGTGTTTATTTTGCTGTTCCGCTACCTGAATTTCCAGGCTCGCGAGACGCGCTGGAAACTGGCCGTGGAGACCTGGGCCATGATCACCTTTATCACGCTCGTGCTCTCGTACACGGGCCTGGTCGAGAGCCCGCTGTTGAACCTCTACCTGCTGGTCATCATTGCCTGCGCGATCACACTGGGCAAAATAATGACACTGCTTGAAGTCATGCTGATCGCCAGCTGTTACCTGTACATGGCATACCTGAAATACTCGACGGGGGTGTTTGCAGCAGAAACCTTCACCATGCTCATGGCCAAGTTCTCGCCCTTCCTGCTGGTCGCCTATGTTACCTCCATGTTGTCTTCCGATATCCTGCACGCGAAACGCCGCATTACCCTGCTGTCACGCACCGATGACCTGACCGGCCTTTTGAACATGCGCGCCTTCAATGATCTTCTTGACAAGGAAATCGCCCGCGTCACCCGCTATGCACAGCCACTCACGGTCATCATGGTCGACGTGGACAGCCTGAAGGGCATCAATGATCGCTACGGCCATACGACAGGCAGCCGCCTGATCAAGACCATCGGACAGTCAATCAGCGGGAGCGTCCGTAATACCGATGTCGTGGCACGCTATGGTGGTGACGAGTTCGTCATCATGACGACCCACACCGGCACAGAAGAGGCACGCATGGTAGCAGAGCGTATCCGTGCCGCCATCCATAACACATCGTTTGATATGCAGGGAAACCGCATCTCGAGCACCGTCAGCGTTGGCATCGCCAGCTTTCCCGAGTGTGTCGACGAAGCCGTCGACGTGCTCGACAAGGCGGATATTGCCCTCTACAAGAGCAAGCAAGCGGGTCGTGACCGGGTAACCTATTACGACAGGGAACTGGAATCAGTTCCCGCCTACGCCTGAATCAACCGACCTTTCCAGCATCTTCCTGACCGGCGCATACGAGCGCCGGTGAATATCTGTAATACCCAGTGATTCCAGCGCCGCCAGGTGCGCCTTGCTCGGGTAACCCTTGTGCTGTGCCAGCCCATAGCCCGGGTACTGTTCATCCAGCAACTGCATCTCCCGGTCACGGGTCACCTTGGCGATGATCGAGGCCGCACTGATGGCCGCGACCCGGTCATCGCCCTTGATGACCGCCTGCACCGGACACGCTAATGCCGGGCAGCGATTTCCATCAATGAACACGAACTCGGCTTTTGGCAGCAGACCGTCCACGGCGCGCTGCATCGCGACCAGCGTTGCCTGCAGGATATTGATGGTGTCGATCTCTGCCACACTGGCACTCGCCACCGACCAGGCCAGCGCCTTTTCCCGAATCTCGTCAAACAGCCGGTCACGGCGCGCGGCCGTCAAGCGTTTTGAGTCGCGCAGCCCCTCCAGCGGATTGTTGTCATCCAGTATGACCGCGGCGGCAACCACGGGTCCGGCCAGCGGACCACGACCGGCCTCGTCAACACCGGCAACCCGACCCTGCGGCATCGGTAGTGCCTCATGCTCACGAATGACCGCCAGGCTGCTCATGTATCCAGCCCCGCCAGCTGCAGTACCGCGTCGGCTGCAGCCCGGTTCGCATCACGGCGCAGCCCCCTGTGGATTCCCGCGAATATCTGCGCCAGATCCTCGGTACGCCTGGGGTCTTCCAGCATGGCCAGTATCTCGCGACCGATCGCTGCAGGGGTTACCTCGTCCTGGATCAGCTCCTTGACCAGTGGACGATCGGCGAGCAGGTTCGGCAGGGAAAAGTATTTTGTCTTCACCATGAGCCGCGCAATCCGGTAGGTTGCCGGTGACAGGCGGTAGGCAACCACCATCGGGCGTTTCAGCAGCATGCATTCGAGACTTGCCGTGCCGGAAGCCAGCATCACCGCATTGGCCGATGCCATGGCCTCCAGTCCCTTGCCGTTAAGCAGCGACAGCGGCAGCTTGGTGTCAAGCGTCGACAGCGCCTCGTCAAAGGCCAGGCGGCACTCGTAGTTTGCCAGTGGCACGACAAAATGGATGTCGTCACGACGCTGGTAACACCAGGCCGCGGCCTCAAGGAAGTCACTGGCCATACGCCGGATTTCACCGACCCGGCTGCCAGGCAACAGCGCCACTACCGGACCGTTATGTTCCAGCTCGATGTGGCGACGCGCCTGTGCGCGATCAACATCGTCGGCAATCAGGTCGGCCATGGGATGGCCGACACAGCGGGCAGGCACATTCTGTTCGGCGTAAAAACGCTCCTCGAAGGGGAACAGTGTCAGCATGCAGTCCACGCTCCGGGCTATCTTGCGCACACGCCTCTTGCGCCACGCCCATACCGACGGACTCACGTAATGCAACGTATGAATACCGGCCTGCCTGAGACTGTGCTCGAGGCCGATATTGAAATCAGGCGCATCGACGCCGACAAAGACGTCCGGGGGATTTTCCAGGAAGTGGCGCCGCAACTGGCGGCGTATCGATAACAGCCGCGGCAGGTGGCGAATGACCTCGACCAGCCCCATGACGGCCAGCTCTTTCATGGGAAACAATTCGCTACAGCCGGCTTCCTTCATGCGCGGACCGGCAACGCCCTCGAACTGCGCATCGGGTACGCGCTCGCGAATCGCCGTGATCAGTCCAGCTGCCAGGTTATCGCCGGAGGCCTCGCCGGCAACAATAGCGATGCGTAGTGGTGCGGTCCGTGCGGACATTCAGGCGGCAATCAAGTGACTAGCGCACGATGCCGCGCGTTTGATTCTCGAGGAAGCTGACCAGCATGCCAAGCTCGGCGCAACCATCAACCTGTTCCTGTAACCGCGATATAGCATCCTGCAGGGACAGGTTTTCGCGATACAGCGTCCGGTAGGCCTGTTTCAGGGTCTTGCGCGCCTCGGGAGAAAAGCCCCGGCGACGCAAACCTTCCATGTTAAGACCGTGAGGTTTTGCCGGACTGCCAGCCACGGTGACATACGGCGGGACATCCATACTGATACCGCTGCCAAAGGCAGTCAGCGAGTGCGCGCCGAGCGTGCAAAACTGGTGCACCAGTGTAAACCCGCCGAGGATGACATGGTCACCGATGCTGACATGCCCGGCCAGCGACGCATTGTTTGCAAAGATGATCTGGTTACCGATCTGGCAGTCGTGCGCGATATGCACATAGGCCATGATCCAGTTGTCGTCACCCAGCCGGGTAACGCCCTCGTCCTGCACCGTGCCACGGTTAATCGTGACGAACTCGCGAATGGTATTGCGATCACCGATCTCCAGCCGGGTCGGCTCGCCATTGTATTTCTTGTCCTGTGGCGCATCACCGATCGAGGCAAACTGGTAGATGGTGTTGTCCTTGCCAATCTGCGTCGGGCCCTTGATAACGACATGCGGCCCTATCTGCGTGCCGCTGTCGATAACGACATTCGCACCAATGATCGAGTAGGGTCCAACCGCGACGCCATCAGCCAGCTTCGCGCCAGGGTCGACAACCGCGCTGGCATCTATCAAGTGTCGATATCCTGTTCGGTACACATGATCTCGGCAGTCGCCACGACCTTGTCATCCACGCGCGACTCGCAGGCAAACACCCAGATTCCCCGCTTCGCACGAATCAGCTTGGCACGCAGCTCCAGCTGGTCACCGGGTTCGACCGGTTTCTTGAAACGCGCCTTGTCGATACCGACAAGAAAATACAGGCTCTCGCGCTTTGCACCCCGCTCGACCGTACGAAATGCCAGCAGGCCGGTTGCCTGCGCCATGGCTTCCAGTATCAGCACCCCGGGCATCACCGGCCGTTCCGGAAAATGACCAAGGAAGAAAGGCTCGTTGTAGGTTACGTTTTTATAACCAACCAGCGACTCACCCGCGGTAAATTCCGTCACCCTGTCGATCAGCAGGAACGGGTAACGGTGTGGCAAGTGCTGCAGTATCTGTTGAATATCCATGTTTACTCGTGGTTTTCGTTATGTGTCTGCCAACCTGTACGCCACGTGGAAGGTCTACCTGTCTTCCGGTTGCCTGCCAGCAGCAAACAGCTTTTCAATTGAGAGTATCTTGCGCGCAAGCTTGTCCAGCTGTCTGAAGCGCGCGTAGTTCCTGTTCCACGTATCGTTTTCCTGTGCAGGAACGCCCGACGAATAGACACCGGGCTTGTCAATCGACTTCGTCACCATGGTCATGCCGGTGATAATGACGTGGTCGGTAATTTCCAGGTGCCCGACGATACCGGAACCACCACCAATCATGCAGTGCCTGCCAATCTTTGCGCTGCCGGAAATTCCGACACAGCCTGCAATCGCCGTGTGTGCGCCGATATGCACATTATGCGCGACCTGTATCTGATTATCGAGCCTGACGCCTTCTTCCAGCACGGTATCTTCCAGTGCACCGCGGTCAATGGTCGTGTTTGCGCCGATGTCGACGTCATTGCCAATCCGCACGCTGCCGAGTTGCGGCACATTGATCCAGCGACCGTCCTCGTTTGCCAGCCCGAAGCCGTCTGCGCCGATTACCGCACCCGCTGCGACCTTGACGCGCTCACCGATGCTGACATCGTGGCAAATCACCACGTTGGCAGACAACACCGAGTTTGCACCAATGACACTGCTTGCACCGATAAAGCAGCCAGCCGCGAGTTGCACACCGGCCTGTATCTCGGCACCGGCCTCCACGACGCATTGCGGACCAATCCAGGCGCTCGCGTCAACTGTGCTATCTGCAGCGACGCTGGCACTGGCATGCACACCCTGCAAGGCAGGCGCAGCTGGAAAGATCAGTGCGGCGGCACGCGCGTAACTTGAATAGGGATTTGACGAGACAATGGCAGCCCCGGGATAACCGGCCGCATCGTCAGGAGAAAGAATCACAGCCGATGCACGGCTGTCCTGCAGGTACTTCCTGTAGCCAGCGTTTGCCAGAAAGCCGATATCGCCCGCGCCGGCATGCTGCAGGGTTGCAACCCCGGTAATAACACACTCGGGGTCTGCATTCTGCAGCGTGCCGCCGACTGCCTCGGCCAGCCTGCCCAGTGTCTGCGCCATCGGGCTGTGATTCGTGTTGAGTAACGGCTACCCGGTTGTTACTTGCCGGTCAGCTTTTTCAATACGGCGTCGGTAATATCAACCTTGTCACTGTTGTAAACAACACCCTGTGTCAGTATCAGGTCGTACTTCTGTTCCTTGCCAAGGGTAACAACCGCCTCATACATATCTTTCTGCAACTTCGCCAGCACCTCGTTACGTCGAATGTTGAGGTCGTCACGGAACTCATCCTGGGAACGTTTCAGGTCGCGGCGCTTGGCGAGTATGTCGCGCTCCAGCTTGCTGCGCTCCGATTCGCTCATGACAGCGCCATCACGACTCAGCTTGTCTTCCTTGGTCTTGATCGCGCGCTGCAGGGCAACCAGCTCCTTTTCCCTGGGCGAGAATTCGGACTCGATCTTGCTCTGTGCAGATTTTGCCTGCGGGGCAGCCTCCATCAGTTTCACGGTGTCTACAAAACCGATCTTGACCTCGGCAAGCGATGCCTTCGAATAGACAGACAGAACTGCCAGCAACATTACAGCCAGAATCGGCGAGCTAGTTTTTTTCATGTGTGTTCTCCGGAACGTTGTTACAGCAATCAGAAGAAAGTGCCTACAGTGAACTGGAAGTTCTGCACCTGATCAATATCATCATCGGCATTCAGCGGGTAACCCAGGCTGATCGAAATCGGACCCAGCGGCGACAACCACAGGCCCGCCAGGCCCACACTGTATTTAAGGCCGCTGGCCTCGAAGGTGTTATAGTCGCCGAACACGTTACCCACGTCAAAGAATGCACTCAGGCGCACACCGCTGCCGACATCAATCAAGGGCACCGGGAAAATGAGTTCCGCGTTAAACACCATCAGGAAGGAGCCACCAATGGGGTCACCGCTGGAGTCTCTCGGACCCAGGGTGTTGTCCTCGAAACCGCGCACCGAGCGTACACCACCGGCAAAGTAGTTCTCGAAAAACGGCAGGTTATCAAAATCACCAAAGCCGTCACCGTAGCCGAGGTTGCCTTTCAGCCCCAGGGTCAGCTCCCGGGTCAGGGGCAGAAATCGCTGCTGCGTGTAGTTCAGCTTGTAATACTGCAGACCCGAGCCAGGCGTGGTCGCCTCAAAGGAAAAGCTCTGCAAACCACCGGTATCGGTAAACAGGATCTTGTTGCGCGAATCATGACTCCAGCTGCCGGTCAGGACGAGATCATCAAAGCTGTCGCCGTGCTTGTCAATGAATTCGGTCACTTCCAATGGTGAGTTCACGGTCTCGAACAGATCAAGACCCTGGTAACCGGCACTGAAACGCACCGTATCGTATTCATTGACAGGAATACCGAAGTTGATATCGGCACCGCGCGTGTTGGTGCCGTAGTCTGACAGGTTGGCCTCGGCTGCATCTGTCTCGCGCCAGTAGGCACCGAAACCGCGACTGACGCCGTCGATGGTCCAGTACGGGTTCACATAGGCAAAGCGGTATATCGTGTTAATGTCACTGTTGTCGAAGGTAAAGCTGACGCGCTTGCCGGAGCCGAGAAAGTTTTCCTGGCTGACGCTGGCGTTGAACAGCAGGCCCGATGTCTGTGAAAAACCAAGACCGGCCGAGACACTGCCGGAAGACCGCTCGGTGACCGAGTAATCCACGTCCAGCTGATCAGTCGTACCCGGAACCGGCGGCGTTTCCACGTTTACGTTCTCGAAATACCCGAGCCGGTCCAGACGTGTGCGGGAACGTTCAACCTGTTCGGTCGAGTACCAGCCGCCTTCCAGCTGGCGCATCTCGCGACGCAGCACCTCGTCACGGGTGCCCACATTGCCGGATATATTGATGCGGCGCACGTACACACGGTCACCCGGATCAACAAAGAAACCCAGTGCCACCTCGTTGAGCTCGTCGTCGAGCTCCGGTGATGTATTCACGTTGGCAAATGCATAACCCTGGTTTCCCAGCAACGAGCTGATTTCATCAACGGCTGCCGTGACCTTTTTACGTGAAAATACATCGCCGGGGTTAATGTGTATCAGCGGGAAAATCTCTTCAGCCGGCACCACCAGATCGCCCGACAGCGTCACCTCGCTGATAGTGTACTGGTTGCCTTCGGTGACGTTGATGGTGATGTAGATGTCCTGCTTGTCCGGTGTAATCGACACCTGGGTCGAGTTGATATTGAACTTCAGATAACCGCGATCAAGGTACCAGGTGCGCAGGATTTCCAGGTCGGCCGACAGCCCCTGCTTGGAGTACTGGTCGCTCTTGGTAAAGGTCGAAAAGATATTCGGCGTGGTCAGCGAGAATTCCTTGAGCAGTTGCTTGTCGGTAAAGGTATAGTTACCGATAATATTGATCTGCTTGATGCGCGCGACACGCCCCTCGGAGATATCAATAACGATACCGACACGGTTCCTGTCGAGCGGCGTCACCGTGGTATCGATCTTCACGGCATATTTACCGCGGCTGAAATACTGCCGGCGCAGTTCCTGCTCGACCTTCTCCAGCAGCGAGCGGTCAAACACACGGCCCTCGGCCAGGCCGATCTGCTTCAGCCCCTCCAGCAGTTCCTCGGTATCAAGGTCCTTGTTGCCCTCGATTTCAATACTGCTGATCGCGGCGCGCTCCTCGACATAGACCACCAGCACATTGCCATCCCGCTCCAGGTAGACATCATTAAAGAAGCCGGTCCTGAAGAGCGCCTTGACGGCCGCAATACTGTCGTCGGTATCGATGGTCTGACCCAGCTTGACAGGCAGATAGTTAAACACGGTACCTGCCGTGATGCGCTGCAGGCCTTCAACACGGATGTCTTCCACCACAAATGGTTCAAATGCATGCGCACTGGCCGACAGCACGCAGCCCAGCAGCACTACCTGCCAGAACCGGGTTATCTGTTTAGCTATTGAATCCATTGACAGCATCATTCAAACAATCTTACGAGGTCGTTATAAAATGCCAGTGACATCAGCAACAGCAGCAATGTTATGCCGATCTTCTGCCCGGCAAGTTGTGTCGCCTCGGATACCGGGCTCCCCTTGATGGCCTCCACCAGGTAAAACAGCAAATGGCCACCGTCCAGTATCGGGACCGGCAACAGGTTCAGCACCCCGAGACTGACACTGACAATTCCAAGGAAGCCAAGGAAGGTTGCCAGACCGACAGCCGCTGACTGACCGGCATACCTGGCAATGCTGATAGGGCCGCTCAGGTTCTCGACCGAGGCCCTGCCGCTGACCATTCTCCACAGGGTCCGCAGCGTCAACGTGGTGACTTCCCAGGTTTTGCCGAACGCCGCCGGTATTGCCGCAAGCAGACCATGGCGCACAACGACGCGCATTGTAGCACGCTCCTCCTCGTCCGGAAGTTGCACATAGGCACCGATACGCCCTATCTCAACCCCCTTCTCGGTCTCCCGATCCGGGGTAACCAGCAGCGTGACAAGCGCGTCGTTTCGCAGCACCTGCAGCTCAATCGGAACCCCGGGACGCTCACGCACGAAATCGACCCAGTGCTCCCAGTGCCTGATCGGCGTCTCGCCGGCCATGATGACCTTGTCCCCCGGCAACAGTCCGCCGCGCTCACCGGCACTGCCTTCCACCAGGCGCTCGATCACCGCAGGCGGGCGCCACGGGCTGAGTCCGAAATTATCCAGCACGCCGCCCTTCTTGAGAAGTGCATCGGGGGCCGCGAAATAGGCCTGCAGTTGACGTTCGTTACGCTGTTCATCCAGCACGCTGACGTGAACGGTCTCCTTGCCATCCAGGTTGGCATCCAGCAACGCCATGATGGTGGCTTCCCAGGTCGGGGTCGGCTGGTTCTCGACCGAGAGGATTTCATCGCCGGCACGAAAACCGGCACTGGCGGCATAGGATGATGGCTCGACATCACCCACCACGGGTTTGACGCCGGGCACTCCCGAGACGAACATCAGCCAGTAGGCGAATATGGCAAACAAGAAGTTAAACGCCGGACCGGCAACGACCACGGCAATACGGGTGGTGACAGGCTGACGATTGAATGCACGCGGCAGTTCCGCCTCGGGCACCTCGCCCTCGCGCTCGTCAAGCATCTTCACATAACCACCCAGCGGAATTGCCGCGATAACGAGTTCGGTCGAGTCCTGGCCAAAGGTCCGCCGCCATAACGGCCGGCCAAACCCCACGGAGAAGCGCAGCACCTTCACACCAAGACGGCGTGCCACCCAGAAGTGGCCGTACTCGTGCACGGTCACGAGCACGCCGATCGCGACAATAAACGAGGCCAGGGAAAAGACGAAACTGCCCACTATGCCGTCACCGCCCGCCCTGACTCGATACATTCGCACGCCGCGGCCCGCGCCGCGGCATCATCAGCAAGAATCATCTCCAGCGTGTCCGCTGCATGCACGCTGCACTGTTGCAGGACCTGCCCGATCACCGCGGGGATTGCGGTAAAGCCAATTCGCTCATCCAGGAATGCCTGGACGGCCACCTCGTTGGCGGCATTCAACAGCGTGGGCGCGGTGCCACCGGTCTGCCAGGCCGTGGTGGCCAGCGCCAGACAGGGATAACGTTCATCATCAGGCGCCTCGAACTGCAGGGTCGCCACCGCCAGCAGATCAAGTGGTTCAGCACCGGAGACGATGCGTTGCGGGTGACCCAGTGCATGACTGATCGGGATGCGCATATCGGGGTTACCCATCTGGGCCAGCACCGAACCGTCATGGTATTCAACCAGCGAATGGATCACGGACTGCGGGTGCAGTACCACACTGATCTGTTCGATCGGCAGTCCAAACAGCCAGCCGGCCTCGATCACCTCGAGCCCCTTGTTCATCATCGTCGCCGAGTCAACCGAGATCTTGCGACCCATGACCCAGTTGGGGTGGGCACAGGCCTGTTCAGGGGTGACCGCGGCAAGCTTGTCGAGCGCCAGGGCGCGGAATGGCCCGCCCGAGGCCGTCAGCGTGATCCTGCTGACGCTGCGTGGCGCCGGGCCCGGTACGTAGTCATCCGGCAGGCACTGCATGATCGCATTGTGTTCACTGTCGACCGGCAACAACGTGGCAGCGTTTTCCTGCACGGCCTGCATAAACAGCGCACCGGACATCACCAGCGCTTCCTTGTTGGCCAGCAAGATGCGTTTGCCGGCGCGTGCCGCCGCCAGCGAAGGCAACAGCCCGGCTGCGCCGACAATCCCTGCCATGACGACGTCGACACCGTCCATGGCGGCCACCTGTACCAGTCCGTCTGTGCCGGCCAGTACCTGCACATCCGGTGCCGTCACCTGCAGCTGTTGCTGCAGACGCATGGCCGCATCGCTGTCGGCCATGACGGCAAAGCGGGGCTGGAAGCGGACACACTGTTCAGCGAGTTTGTCGACCTGTGAATTTGCCGTCAGCGCAAACACCCGGAAGCGGCCGGGATGCCGTGCGATGACGTCAAGCGTGTTGACGCCGATCGATCCGGTCGATCCCAGCAGGGCAACACCGGCCTGACCCTGCTCACTCATTGTTGATTACCCGAGGCAGCATATGAAAAGTCCGTTACAGCCCCAGCCAGAGAAAACCGATCAGGAACAGCGGCGCGGCCGCAACCAGGCTGTCGATGCGGTCAAAGACACCGCCGTGCCCCGGGATGATGGTGCCGCTGTCCTTGATGCCGCTGTGACGTTTCATCAGGCTCTCGATCAGGTCACCGGCCACGGAAAACATCACGGCCAGCAATGACACCGTCATAAACGCCAGTGTCCATTTAAACGATCCACTGAACCACCAGCCGGCCAGCGCGGCAAACACCAGGCTGGAAAACATCCCGCCATAGACACCCTGCCAGGTCTTGCCGGGACTGACGGCAGGGGCCAGCCTGGTCCTGCCCCACCGGCGACCGGCGAAATAGGCACCAATGTCTGCCAGCCACACCATCATCATCAGGATCAGGGTCAGTACCGGTCCGCGGTCTCCGTAGTCGTGCAGGGTTACCAGCGAGGCCCATGCCGGCACAATAACCAGCGCACCGGCGAGCATCTTGATGGCCGTGTTCGATACCGCGGGTTGCGCACAGCATTGCGGCCGGGACAACCACAGCAAGGCACACAACCACCAGCCGAAGGCGATCACCAGCAGCGGCTTGATCAGGTTCGGCAGGCCCAGCTTCCAGGACACAGCCATCAGCACGGCAACGCCCGCGGTATACAGGCCGCGCGCCGCCAGGGACTGCAACGGGATAAGGTGACCCCACTCCCAGACACCGGCAAGCAGCACCACCCCGAGGATGGCGGCAAACGGCGGGTTATCGAGAAACAGTACGCCACAGATAACCAGCGGCGCCATGATCAGCGCAGAGATGATGCGGGTTTTAAGCACCCTTTTGCTGCTCCACTTGCTCGCCGGTCCGCCCGAAGCGTCGCTGCCGATTCGCGTACCAGAGCAACGCGGCATCAAGGTCCTTCTCGGCAAAGGCCGGCCACAGCAGG
>CAJQNP010000194.1 GCA_905479705.1 uncultured Gammaproteobacteria bacterium | reverse complement strand
TTGCCAACAGGCTGGATACCCCAAGTATTGCGCCCAGAATGGCGGCAACGCGACCGCGACCGGACAGTAATCGATGTGACATGTGTGATTCTCCCAAAATGTAGGTTGCTGACAATTTCCGGTTACGAATGGTTGTTATTTACATCAAACCGTGAAGTTGAGCATAGTTAACTGGAACAATCAAAGCTTTGCCATGGAGATCATAGCCTGGTCCTGGTTGATACATTCTGCAAAGTTAAGGCATATTCCATGTAAACTAAACGTGCCATGAATGCTGTTACTCCAATAAAAGGGTCTTCGGCAAGACCCAGGCTACCGCTGGTCCGCCTCGAACTGTTCCTGCCCTTCATCCAGGAACTGGACCAACGGCGACTCGACGCCGACAGTCTGCTCCGGCAGCACGGCCTGGTGCGCGCATCCGTCAATGACCCCAATCTGTTTATCTCGGTCAACGTCATTCACAAGATGCTGGAAGACTGCGCCGGGATATCGGGTGACCCCTACTTTGCTCTTCACGTCGGCGAACAGCTGGATGTCTCTCGCTGGTCACCGCTGATCGATGCCGCGACGCGGGCCAGTTCCCTGGGTGATTTCCTGACACGCTTCATCCTTGCCGCGACAGAGGACGCATCCTCGGTAACACAGGCCCTGGAGGTAAAGGGTGTCTATACCTTTTTCAGGGAACAGCGCATAAGCGAGCCGACGGTCACACCGTCGCAAAACGATGCCTTTACCGCGGCGTATATGTTGTCGATCCTGAAAAATGCAGCCGGGGCACACTGGGACGCCAGGGCCGTGTTGCTACAGGTATCTGACCCCGATGCGCTGCCAAAGGGCTACCAGGGCATTCAGATTGCAGGCGGCGATAATCGCGGCATGTCGGTGCGTTTTCCAACCGAGTGGCTGACCTATGACATAGAACGGCAGGGATTCATCTCCCCGGCGTCTTTCCCCGCCAACCGCACACATCCACCCGGCTCGTTTCTCGAGGCCCTGTGGCTGACCCTGTCACCCAGGCTGGGCAGCGACGAGCTCTCGGTCGATCATGTTGCCCACCTGCTCGGCCTCGGCCGGCAGACCCTGCAACGCCGGCTCAAGACATATGATACGAGCCTCACCAAGGAGCTGATGCAACTGAAGCAGCAACACGCCATCGAGGCGCTGGTACACACCGGGCAGGCCGTTGCCGAGATCGGTGAATCACTCGGCTTCCAGAGCCCGGCCAGCTTCACGCGTGCCTTCAAGTCCTGGACGGGACAGTCACCCAGGGATTATCGGAAGGCACACAGACGCGACGTTTCGTAGCCTTGAATTATGACGCGTCAGACACAGTCATTATCAGCTTGCCGGCGGATACCCGCGCTGCACGGTGCAGCACCGTGCCTGACCCTGGCCAGTGCTAGTAATTAGATCATTGAAATCAGGGTAACCACACGATGACTGTCAGGGTGGGCATGATAAACAGTGCACGCAACCACGCCTGCTAGCCTTTATCCGGCATCTCCTGTGCCCGGTGCCTGGCGCCCTCAGGCGTCCGGCGTGTACCAGATTGGCGACGTATAGGCACGCTCCTGCGTGGATACCGGTGCCCCCTCTGGAATGGGTATATCGAACCTGAAGGCATCATAGGTCGACCAGCGCGGCGTCGGAATCTCGATGACGCGGGCATAATAGAAGGCCTTCTGCTTCGAGTCGAAGTCCGGGTCGGACCACACCGTGCCAAGCTCCGACGCGCCAATCGTATTGGTGAAATTGGCCGCCCTGGCATCCACGGTATTGCCAACCAAAGGCAGCTTGCCACCTGCGCCCGGCTTGCGATCACCAGACCATACAACGTCGTAGACCTTTTCGCGGGTCTTGCCTTCAGCGTCCAGCCAGCCCTTTACGATCTGGATACGATCGAGATTGGCGCCGACAGGATCGCGCAGCGCATAGACCAGGAAGGTTGGCGCCTTGCTGCCGGTTCGCTTGGGTAGGTCCGCACCCATGGGGACGCCTTTCTTGTAACCGGCAAAGGCCGGGCTGCGGCTATTGAAGTCGTCCTCAACAAAATCCCAGCCACCAAAGAAACGCACGCCCATGCGACTGCCCGTGGTCGCGTAGACTTCCTTGCGCGCCATGGCATCAAAGATCGCCTCACGGGTATTTTCTGCGGCCCATACGGCGGCCAGTCCCGATGCTGCAGGCTGCCAGCCCTCGATGATGCCCTTGTCAGATTTCACCATCGGGTGATTCATGCGCTCGGGACCCGGTTCATAGCCGGTATGCTTGCCGAAGAAGTTATCCTCCTGGGCGGTTGCCAGCGAGGTATGACTATCGGTCGAACCGATCTGGCCGAATTTGAAGGGGTTGGTACCGAGCCTGGATTCAATGACCAGACCACGCTTGAGGGCCTCGCGGGCATACTCACCGGCAAGCATTTCAGTTGTCTTCGCCTCCGACAGGTCGAGATTACCGGCATCCCATGTCTCGTAATCGGCGAACTCGTCATCAGGTGACAACAAGGAGTGTGCCTCGCCGTCACCCTTGATCTGGGTCACCTCGTAAAGCGGTTCCCACAGACTGCGCTGGTTAACATAGGTTTCATCCAGTGCAGTACCATCATACTGGGCCTGCAGCGGAAACATGATGCCGTTTGCCAGGTTACCATTGTGCGCGATGGCAAGCACATCACCACCGGTCTTCTCCTCGTATTGCGCCATCCATTTCCAGAGATCGCGCGGATTGGTACTGCCCTGCGGGGGGGTAGTGGTATAGGCGACCATTTGCGATGCCTTGTCCGCGTCATCGCGGTAGACAACCACGCGATGCATATTGTTGCCCTTTACCAGTGACGTCCATTCAAAACCGATGAAGGCAGTGAAATCTCCCGGGTCGTTATATTTCTCTGCAGCATCGATGGTCTCTTTCCAGACAGACTTGTAGGACGTGGTATCCGGTGCGTAGATCAATGCCTCCGGGAACTGCCCCTGGGAAAACTTGCCGATTATCTCGAGTGCGACGTTGACGCCATCACCGGCCTGTACCCTGTCGTACCAGTCCTTGCCGGTCGGGTCTGCAAGTAAATGCGGTTTTCCTGCCAGCAGATCGGGAAAGAAGCCCATGTTATCCGAGTGATCTGCAATCACCAGCCAGTCAAGCGGGCGGGACAACTTCACCGGCGTGCCGTTCGACGAGACCACCTCCTCACCCCGGGCAAACTGGTAGGCCGCTTCAAGACCAAGCCGGTTACCGAAGGCGCCGGCATCCATCGATAGGGCGGTGTGCAGGTGGGTGTCGCCCCACAACGGGCGACTGGGAAATCCACGACCGGCATAGGGTGAGTAGCTCTTGCCCTGGTAGGCGTCGGCAAGGACCTTGTCGGCATCGGCCGGTGGCGGCATCTGCGCCATCAGCGGCGCCGTGACAACGGAAAGACTGGTGGCAAGGGTGATGGCTGTGAGGCAGGCTTTGCTAATATGCATGACGGCTCCTTTGCGTATTATTTCATTGCTTATCTACTGTATATCTACAGCATGCACCCCTAATAGTACACGCCGGCCTATGTCGTCGCTTGAAAAAAAGCGGGAACCATCTCTGCCCCCCGCATACCAGTCCTGGTTCCGGATCCGGCGATGATCTGCATGTCGCACGCAGCGAGGACACCGGGGAGCGCATGCTGGAACTGGCCTCACGGGAGTCCTGTTGCGTCACACCCGGTCGCTGGCCCAAGCTAGTACGGTTGAATTCTGCATACCATGATTCATACAGCGAGAGATGCACTACAGTTAGCGTTGCATGCGAGCGCTGGCATTTCAGTCACCCGGGATATGTCGTGAGAGATTATAAAAATGTCTTCGCTGAAGCTCCGGGAGATACCCTTCAAGGGGGTAAATCGTCGCGTTGCCGTGTGGTGACACAGGGGTTCACGGTAAATCCTGCTACAGGGCCTTTCATGTTCAACGGGATCGCATCGAAAGTGATGAAGCGCCTGTTATTGCTATAGTTATCCATGTAGTAGCCTTATATTTCGCGATTACCAAGGAAAGTCCGACAAAATACCGGCACAGTGATGACTCCTGCCCCATTCGGTCAATCATCGATACCTGTATAGTAAGTAATTTCGACAATACCCGTCTCTCGCCATCCCGGGTACCGTCGACACGGTAATTCAGGATCAATGAACAAGAACTCGTCTGAAGGTACAAGACGAGCATACGGGGAGCCCATCATGCAAAGCTTTGTTTTGCGCATATACCGAACGCACCCGACAGAGAGTGATTCGGTATCCGGAATTCTTGAGGACATCGAATCCGGTCAGGAGCAACCCTTCCAGAGCCTGTCGCAACTTCAATCCATGCTGGCGCAATCCATCGAAACCGGTCCGCAAGGACTCCCGGAGCTGGTATCCAGCGAACCAGGCATTCGTGGAAACATGCCGGTAATCGACTAGTATCCAGACAACCCGGTCTCCTCCGGATAACGGGCGAGCAAAGGCACTCCGCTTTCCAGTGGACTCATCCCAGGTTGTTCCCGAAACCTGAAACGCCCTGTAAATTTTCTCTACAGTTGATCGTTCCTGCTGAACCAGGCCTGTCCTTCAGAAAGCCGGTGTCTATGGCCCTGGAATGGTCTATATACCCAGTTAACGGCCTGGATCAGTCCAGGCGGTGGGGAGGTGCGTCATGAAGATACCATTGTGCAGAGTCCTGACCCTGTCATTTATTGTTTCGAACCTGTGGAACAGCGGATGGGCCGGCGAACCCGACTACACGTTAACCCGCGTATCCGACAACATACAGATCATATACGGCCCGTTTGACCTGCCTGATAACAAGAACCGCGGTTTCCGTAATAACGTCGTCATCGTGTCTACCAGCGAGGGTGTCGTTATCCTTGATCCCGGTGGCAGTGCCTACGCGGGTGAAAGGGTAGCCAGGACGGTCAAGGAACACAGCAAGCTACCTGTCGTTGCAGTCTTCAATTCCCACGCGCACGGCGATCACTGGCTGGGTAACGAGGGCATCAAGCGGCATTACCCGAAGGCAGTGATATACGGCCACCCGGTCATGAAGACCAGGGTGCAAGGGCCTGATGGTGATTTCTGGCTGGACACAATCAATCGTCTCACCGGTGACACGGCAAATGGTAAACACGTCGTGGCTCCCGACAAGACGGTTAATGACGGTGATGAGATCAAGATCGGGGATACCACATTCCGTATCTACCATACGGGGGCCGCGCATACCGATAGCGACATAATGATTGAGGTCACAGGCGAGAACGCGCTGTTCACGGGCGACGTTGTCAGAAACGGCCTGCTCGGCATCATGGAGGAAGACGCCAGTTTCAAGGGAAACATTGCTGCCATTGATTTTATTGTCAGCAAGAATTTCCAGTACTACATCCCGGGCCATGGCCGGGTTGGTGGCGTGGCGATGCCGCAAACCTATCGTGTATACCTCGCGATCCTGCGCAGCAAGGTCGGCGAACTCTACGCAGACGGCATGGCCGACTTCGAGATGAAAGCAGACGTCGTTAATGCCGTGTCGGCCTATGACAAGTGGGTCGGTTTTGACCTGCGTATCGGCCCCCACATCAGTCGGGCCTACCTGGAGATCGAGGCCGAGGAGTTTGACTAGTGGGATCCATGAGTCCCTTGCGCATGGCCCGGGCACCCGCAACAGGCATCGAAAAATAGTGTGCTGAAAAACACGATTAAGACAGCAACCTGAAAATACGCTGCTATACTTATTTCTCAGGAGGGTGATCAGAAGAGAGGGCAAACCACAAGGGTATGCCAGAGCCACAAGGGCAACTACTCAATCACCCTTCGGACGCCTCGGCAAGCACGTAACTCGCAAAGGCATCAAGGTGGTCCCATCCCACCAGCGAGATCGCTTCTTACCGGGGCGTTGTCATGTGTCGACTCCGCCAGAAAATCCCGTCATCTGCGGCCTCCCGCAGCGTTACTTTCCAGGCAGCTCCGGCCTTGCCCGCCCGGTTTATCCTGTTTCCAGCATCAACTACAATACGTATCTCGTTGTAATCCTGTGACTATTGTACGGACACATACGGGTCAGTACTTCTCCGGTACAAACCGCCGTCCCTCGAGCGTGGCCTGGTCATCATAGCCACCCTTCATACTGCGCTTGCCCAGGTCAACCTTCTCCCGTGGAACTTCCTCATAGGGAATCTGGCTCAGCAAATGGGTGATGCAGTTGAGGCGCGCCCGCTTCTTGTCGTTCGAACGCACAATATGCCACGGGGAATTATCGGTGTCGGTGGCCTCCAGCATCCTGTCTCTCGCCCTGGAATACTGGTGCCAGCGATTGTAGGACTCGACATCCATGGGACTGAGTTTCCAGA
>CAJQNP010000193.1 GCA_905479705.1 uncultured Gammaproteobacteria bacterium | reverse complement strand
TTGCCACAGCCACTGTCAAAGGCCTCACGGTATGCTTCCCTGTCAACCAGATTGCATTACTGTTGACGACATCGGTGATGGTCTACCCGGATACAGCAGCGGACATGCTGCGCACTGCATCTGAAGGCGACATAGACGTTGATATCGCTCTCGAAGCGGTATTACGCGGTATGGAAGACCCCACCAAGGGGCAACTCGCTGGCGTATTCGATGAGGCCATCAATCTGGGGCTGACACAAGAAGAGGCAAAGCAAGTAGTGCAAAGAATCAGGGATACCGGCATCTGCCGCTGAATCACGGGATTCAGTCAGCTGCTGCGTTATGACACCACGAATAACGACCATGGACAGATCATCAAGATGAAAATCAGCCAGTTTGTATTGACAAGCGGATTAGCGGTCATTCTGCTATCCGGGTGTTCTGTCACGCCAGTGGCGTTGACACCTGACGAGATCCAGCAAGGATCCACTGCAGACATGAGTGCCATGTTTGAGAACCAGGAACCGGTAACAGGACCGATTACACTGTACGAGGCTATTGCGCGCGCTGTGAAATACAATCTCGACCATCGACTGAAGATGATGGAAGATGCCCTCGCGAAAAAGCAACTCGATCTTGTCAGGTACGATCAGTTGCCCGAATTAACTGCCCAGGCCGGCTACTACTCGCGTGATAATTTCAGTGGTGGCACAAGCATTTCCCTGCTGACCGGTGATGTCTCTCTGGAACCTTCCACCTCGCAGGAGAAACAAATCACTGATGTCAGTGGCGTTCTGGTCTGGAATGTCCTTGATTTTGGTGTCAGCTATGTTCGTGCCCAGCAGCAATCAAAAGAGGTACTGATCACCGAGGAACGCCGCCGCAAGGTGGTACAGAATATCGTGCAGGATGTCCGCTATGCCTACTGGCGTGCTGTCAGTGCACAGCACCTGCTGGACAACATGGATGACCTTCTGAACCGAACCTACGCTGCACTGAAAGACTCGCGCCAGCTCGAAAGTTTGCGCCTTCAGGCCCCGATCCAGTCACTGAGTTACCAGAAGGCACTACTGGAAATCATCCAGGACATGTGGTTCTACCGCCGTGACCTGGCAACCGCCAAAACGGAACTGGCTGCACTCATGAACCTCAAGCCAGGGATCCCCTATACCGTGGTTGATCCATCAGGCGATGAGCCACTGCCTTCACCCGACCGCTTTGGCTCACTGGACACACTGGAGCAACGGGCCCTGCTGAACCGCCCGGAACTCATGGAAGAACGCTACCAGGAACAGATCAGCACCCTTGAAGTAAAAAAGGCCATGATCGAGATGCTTCCGGGTCTGGAATTCAATGTGGGCAGCCTGTATAACAGCAATTTCCTCCTTTTTGAAAATAGCTGGACGGAAGCCGGAGCAAGTATCTCCTGGAACCTGTTCCAGATCTTCTCGGGTCCGGCTAACAAGCGGGTCGCCGAAACCCAGGTCGAACTTGATAAAGCCCGGCGTCTTGCTCTCAGTATGGCAGTCATTACACAAGTACACCTGGCCCACCAGCGTTACCAGATTGCACTAAGCGACTTCGAAGTAACACAAGACCTTGTGTCTGTCGAAGAGCGAATTCAGAAGCACGTGGAAGCCGAACAGAAGGCTGCTGTTGAAAACGAACTGGCCGTAATTCAATCCATGGCAAGCAGCCTGGTAGCCCGGATGCAAAACGACCTGGGCTATGCCGAGGTTCAAAACTCCATCGGACGCATCCTGAACTCCGTCGGCGTTGACCCCCTGCCGGGTGTCAGTATCGATCAGGATGTGAGCACCCTGGCAGCAATTATTGAACAGCAGCTTACCCGGAAGTCACTGTAAACAGGGTAACGATATCGACACCAGATCATATCTGTCAGGCATGTATGCACTGACACCGCTAATCAATCAAGGTAGAGATTCGAACGTCGATATACAGAGATAGTTCAACATGCTTTATACACAGGCGCGGGCGGAACGCACTATTAAAACAAGGCAACACATCCAGAATATCCTGCACCCGCTGGTCATCCTCACACTTCTGATTGGTGGGGTGATGTATGGCACAATTGCCGTGCCGCAGGAAACGACCATTGACAACAGCAACTACCAGCTGAAACCCATCCGGGCCTTGCTGACGCCGCTGGTCGAATCCACCTTGTCCAGCCAGATTGCCGGACGAATCGAGAAGATCAATGTGCGCAACGGTGAGCGATTCAACCTGGGTGACCACCTTGTCGAGTTCGACTGCACCATCCAGAAGGCACAACTGCAGAAGGCGCGCTCGGAACTGCTTGCCATCAGAAAAAGGCATGAAGCCAATCTGAAACTCCAGGAATTCAAGTCCATCGGTGATCTCGAGGTTGCCATATCGGCTGCCGAGGTGGAAAAGGCCAGGGCTGAATATGCATTGGTCAAGGCCCAGGTCGATATGTGCATCATCGATGCGCCCTTCAACGGACGCGTTATCAAGCGTCTCGCACAGCCATATGAGAGCGTCAACCAGGGTGAGCCACTGATCGAGATCCTTGATGACAGTGAACTCAAGGTCGAGCTCTACGTACCATCCCGATGGCTCGCGTGGCTTAAACAGGATACGGAGTTTACCGTTCGCATTGATGAGACCGGTAAGACCTATCCGGCACGCATGACTGCCCTGGGTGCGCGTGTCGATGCCGTCAGCCAGTCGATCGAGATCACCGCGGTTATCAGCGGCAACCATCCTGAACTGCTTGCGGGCATGAGTGGTGAAGCCCGTTTCCAGGTACCCGGGCAGCCATGAATACGCAGGCCCCGGACAGCAAGCTGCTGGGCCTCAGCACCCTGTTACAGCTCGAAAAAGATATTCGCCACGCCGAGAATATCGACAAATTCAATTTCCTCGTGGTCAACGATGCCCGTCGCCTGATCGAATTCCACCAGGCGGTACTCTGGAAACTGGAGCCCCCCGCCAGGAGCAGTATCCAGGCCGTATCGGGACTCGCCGAGATCGATCGTAATGCCCCCTATATCATCTGGCTGAAGAAGGTCTTCAGGCACCTGCTGAAACAGCCAGATGCGCGCAAGGCACACACTGTCAGCCGTGACACCTTGCCCCCCGCCCTGGGTGAGGGCTGGTCGGAATGGTCGCTGGGCGAGTGCCTGTGGTGCCCCATCCTGACGCCCTCCGGAAGGCTGCTGGGTGGCCTGTGGCTCAATCGCAAACGTAACTGGGAACCTGGCGAGATCAGCCTGCTGGAACATCTGTGCGATGCCTATGGGCATGCCTGGTCTGCACTCACCGGGCATACAGAGACATGGCGCGAGCGGCTGTCCCGGCGGTTTCGAACGCGCAGGGCACGCTGGGTAATGGCGGCAACCCTGCTTGCCCTGATGTTCATGCCGGTCCATCAAACGGTACTGGCGCCAGCAGAGATACTCGCCTACCAGCCCGAGATCGTCAGTGCCCCGCTGGAGGGTGTTATCAAGACCTTCCACGTTGAACCCAGCACCACCGTTGCCGAGGGCGATCTGCTGTTCAGCATGGATGACACCACCCTGCGCAATCGCTACGAGATCGCCGAGAAGGCACTGGCTGTTACAGAAGCGAATTACATGCGTGCTGCCCAGAAATCTTTCACGGATGATGAAAGCAAGGCGGAACTGGCACTCCTGAATGCACGCGTCGAGGAAAAATCAGCGGAAGTCCGTTACACGGCAGAATTGCTGGAGAAGATTCATGTACGTGCAGAGCATAGCGGCATCGCGGTGTTTTCCGATGCCAACGACTGGCTGGGAAAACCGGTCGTTGTCGGCGAAAAGGTACTGACCCTGGCTAATCCTGATGATGCCGAGGTACAGATTCAGCTGCCGGTGGATGATGCCATCAACCTGGAACCGGGTGCCAGGGTGCGCATGTTTCTGAATATCGACCCGACCCGGCCGCTGGATGCACAACTGCGCCAGACAAGCTACGAGGCCGAAGTGACCCCCGAAGATATCCTCGCCTTTCGCCTGAAGGCCTCTTTTGAGGAAGGCACACCATTACCCCGCATCGGACTGAGGGGTACCGCAAAAATCTATGGCAACAGGGTGCCGCTGTTTTACTACCTGATGCGCAGACCCATCAGTGCGCTGCGCCAGACGCTGGGGCTCTGACATGGCAACAACGGAGACAATCGGCCTGCAGGCGCCAGGCACGCCGAAAAGCTTCAGCCTTCCATCACTGCGCCAGGACATAAATCTGTACCCGGGCCCCAGGAAACAGGATGGCTCACCGACCTGGTCACTGCATGACCCGGTCAACAACCGCTTCTTCCGCATTGGCTGGCTTGAATTCGAACTGTTGTCGCGCTGGCAGTCAGGCGATGCAGACACTGTGCTGCAGCAGGTCAACCACGAGACGACCCTGCATGCCGATATGTCTCACGTCATGGGGCTGATCGACTTCCTGAAGACCAGTCAATTGATCCAGGCCCGCGGCAAGCAGGCCATCACAGAGCTTTATGACAGGGCGATGACTGGCCGCAAGCACATGGCCAGCTGGCTGCTGCAGAACTACCTGTTTCTACGCATCCCGCTGGTGCGACCGGACGGTTTTCTCACCCGCACCCTGCCCTGGATCCGCTTTGTCTTTACCCGCGGCTTTGCCCTGACCCTGCTTTTCGCCACCTTGCTGGGCCTGTACCTGGCCGCACGCCAGTGGGAATCCTTCCAGCAGACCTTCCTGTATTTTTTCTCCCTCGAGGGCCTGCTGCTGTTTGCGGTCGCCATGTTTATAGCCAAGGTGGTGCACGAACTCGGGCATGCCTACACGGCAAAACGTTACGGCATCAGGGTACCTACCATGGGTATCGCCCTGCTGGTTCTCTGGCCGGTACTTTACACAGACACCAGTGAGGCCTGGAAACTCCCGATTCGTC
>CAJQNP010000192.1 GCA_905479705.1 uncultured Gammaproteobacteria bacterium | reverse complement strand
GGCAGGCCGTTGGCGAGATGCACCTCGACCGTCACCAGTGGTGCATCCATGCCGACACCGGCGCGGCTGTAGAGGATGGCGAGCGACATGTGTGTCTATCCGTCAGCGGGGAGGGCAGGATAGACGGGCGGCTTGTTTGTGACAGTTACAGGGGGTTGTTTGATTTTGTAGGAATCGACTGAAAGTTTGCTGGTAACAAGATAGACATCGCAGACATTGCCAATGCCTGTGGAAGGTTTTCTCTCTATCCGTGTCGCGGATGCGATCCGCTCCTACAGAGGCAGGTGTTGTTGTAGGAGCGCTTCGCGAGCGCGACTTTGATATGAATGAGTAATGGCATATCACCATCATGGACGCATGCTGAGAAATGGAAGGGTCTCGTTGCAAAACCACTGCTATCTGGTTACAGCGGTTACACACAAAAGAATGCGAGTATTTAACGATCTGGGTACAGGTCGCATCGTGGTTCAGGAGTTGATCCGCTCATCCAGCTTCGGCGATACGAGCACGCTGGCATTCGTCGTGATGCCAGATCATATTCACTGGCTGTTTTACCTGAGAGGGGAGAAGAGCCTGTCATCAGTCGTGGCTGCAGTGAAAAGATTCTCTTCGAGACGGATTCATAAGGAGGGGATTGTCGATGATGGCCCTATCTGGCAACGCGGCTTCCATGATCATGCCCTGAGAAAGGAAGAGGATATCAAGTCTGTGGCTCGATATATCGTGGCAAACCCGGTTCGGGCCGGGTTGGTCAGGCGGGTGGGTGATTACCCGTTATGGGATGCGGTGTGGTTGTGAACGATTGACCTCGAAAAACAATTCGCGCCTGCAAGGCGCTCCTACAGGTGTTGGCTAGTGTGTAGGAGCGCCTTGCAGGCGCGAACTTCTGCTGGTGTTCCAGCTACAGTCAGCTAGTGTGTAGCAGCGTCTTGCAGGCGCGAATGCTCTAGGACTTCTTCTCTTCCAGCTCGGCGATGGTCTTCTCGAGCTGCTCCAGTTTCTCGCGGGTGCGCAGCAGCACCTGTGTCTGGGTATCGAATTCTTCCCGGGTGACGAGGTCGAGCTTGGCGAGGGTGCCCTGCAGCAGGGTGTGGATGTTTTTCTGCAGGTCCTGCTGCACACCCTTGACGCCGGCGGGGATGCTGTCGCTAATCTGGCGGGCAAGTTCGTCAATAAATTTTGTATCCAGCATGCGACAACCATAGTCGATCAGGCGGCGTTGCGTCCATCTCCACGGTGTGTCGATCATGACGCACCAATCAGGTGCGCATGCATTACTTTAGCGCACTATATTGGTGCGCTGTTGTCTGGGTGCCGGTGCAAGTAAATGCTTAACTACTTGTTTAATATAATATATAAATGCTTGGCACGCAATATGCTGTATAGCGGGTGATTTCCCCCTTGCACAGAGTTGTAGTCATTGCACACCTACTTCTTACGCAACTTAAATAACTGGAGATTTACACATGATTAAGAAAACACTGATAGCAACAGCTCTGCTTGCAAGCTCATCCGCTGCCCTGGCAGAGATCTCGGCCAACGTCACGCTGGCCTCCGACTACGTCTTCCGTGGTGTATCACAGACGGATAACCAGTTGGCCATCCAGGGTGGTTTCGACTGGGGCCATGACAGCGGCTTCTACGTCGGTACCTGGGCATCCAACGTTGATTCACAGTTCTTCGGTGGCGCCACCGACCCGCAGATCGAGCTCGACCTGTATGCCGGTTTCGCCAATGAGTTCAGCAACGGCCTCGGCTATGACCTCGGTTACCTGCGTTACCAGTACCCGGGCGGCGGCGACTTCAACACCAACGAGCTCTACGGTGTCCTGAGTTACATGGGCTTCAGTGGTTCCGTGAACTATTCCAACGAACTCGCGTTCGTCGGCTCGGAAGAAAGTGGCTGGTACTGGAAGGCGGCTTATGAATACAGCTTCCCGTATGAAATCGGTTTCAGTGCCCACATTGGCTACAGCACGGGTGGTGCCTTCGACGACGACAAGGCCCTGGGCGGTTCCTACACCGACTGGAGTATTGCCGGGTCCATACCCGTTGCCGGTGTTGACCTGGGTCTCGCCTATACCGATACGAACGTGAGTTCGTCTGATTGTGGCGGCAATGTCTGTGACGCCAAACTGATCGCCACAATTGGCAAGTCTTTCTAAGCACGTCTGTACACGCCTGCCCTGCGGGGCAGGCAATTTTTAAATCAAGGAGCAATCACTAATGAAGCTAGTTACTGCAATCATCAAGCCGTTCAAGCTCGATGATGTCCGCGAAGGTCTCTCGGAAATCGGTGTACAGGGTATTACCGTAACCGAGGTAAAGGGCTTCGGGCGTCAGAAGGGTCACACGGAACTGTATCGAGGCGCAGAATATGTTGTTGATTTTCTGCCCAAGGTAAAAATCGAGGCCGCCGTGGCAGCCGATATGGTCGATAGGGTCATTGAGGCGATTTCCAAGGCTGCAAACACAGGCAAGATCGGCGACGGCAAGATTTTCGTCTCCAGTCTTGAACAGACAGTGCGTATTCGTACCGGTGAAACCGGTCCGGAAGCTCTCTGATCACACAGACGGAGGAATTTTAACGTGGAAGCAATAACTGAACGGAGTTATGCACTCGATACCTTTTATTTTCTGGTGTCCGGTGTACTCGTAATGTGGAAGGCCGAAGGCTATTCGATGCTTGAGGCCGGCATGGTGCGTGCTGAATATACCGCCGAAATCCTGACCAAGAACATCTCCCTGTTTGCCGTTGCCTGTATCATGTACATGCTTTATGGCTACAGCATC
>CAJQNP010000191.1 GCA_905479705.1 uncultured Gammaproteobacteria bacterium | reverse complement strand
ACGCCCATGCGCCGCTGGCCGCTCACCCCGGGTTTGCCGAACAGGCGCAGTTGCGTGTCGGGCTCCAGCAGTGCCTGCTCGACGTTAGCAAAGCTTACCTGGCTCGATTCGCCCTCCACCAGCAGTACATTCGAGGCCGAGGGGCCATGTTGACGAATGGCGGGTACCGGCAGTCCGAGAATCGCGCGTGCGTGCAGCGCAAACTGCGACAGGTCCTGGGAGATCATGGTCACCATGCCGGTATCATGCGGGCGTGGCGAGACCTCGCTGAAGATGACCTCGTCGCCCTTGATAAACAGTTCCACGCCAAAGATGCCGCGCCCGCCCAGTGCATCCGTGACTTGCCGTGCAATCTCGCGGGCGGACTGCAGCGCGCGTTCGCTCATGGCCTGTGGTTGCCAGGACTGGCGATAGTCGCCATCGACCTGGGTGTGGCCCACCGGGTCACAAAAGGTTGTAGCGCCGGCGTGACGCACGGTGAGTTGCGTGATTTCGTAATCAAAGTCGACGAAGCCTTCCACGATGACCTTGCCAGCGCCGCTGCGCCCGCCCTGTTGCGCATATTCCCATGCAGGATCGATATCTGCAGCTGATTTGACGGTGCTTTGACCCTTGCCGGAGGAGCTCATGATGGGTTTCACCAGGCAGGGCAGGCCAATCGCGTCGATCGCCTGGTTAAACTCGTCGCGGTTAGCAGCGAACCGGTAGGGTGACGTGCTGATGCCGAGTTCCTCGGCGGCGAGCCGGCGTATGCCCTCGCGGTTCATGGTCAGCCGGGCGGCGCGCGCCGTGGGGATGACCGTGAAACCTTCCGATTCCAGTTCTGCGAGCGTGTCGGTGGCGATCGCCTCGATTTCCGGTACGATGAAGTCCGGCCTTTCCTGTTCGATGACCGCGCGCAGGGCGTCCCCGTCGAGCATGGAGAGGGTATGGCTGCGGTGTGCAACCTGCATGGCCGGTGCGTTGTCATAACGGTCGGCAACGATGACTTCGACGCCAAGGCGCTGGAGTTCGATAACAACCTCCTTGCCGAGTTCGCCGCCGCCGCAGAACAACACGCGGGTGGCGCTGGGTGATAACGGGGTACCAATGCGGGTCATGGAGATAGTCCGGTGGGAAGATGTGTATGAAAAACGCTGACCATTGTAGTCGAGTCACTTGTGTTGTTGTTCCGGCCGACGTGCGGCTGGCCGCAACCCGGGTGATGCCATGAAGCTGCGCATCCAGTCCGTACTGCTGTTGTGCCTGTTTCTGCCGGGCATCACGCCGCTGCTGGCGGACTATCCCATCGAGGTGATCGAGTTGCAATCCCGTAGCGTCGACGAGGTTCTGCCGCTGCTGCAGCCGCTGGTCGGTAGCGACGCCACGCTGACCGGCATGGGTAACAAGCTGGTGATCAAGGCAACCGCGCAGCGGGTGCAGGAGATCAGACAACTGCTGGCCGAACTGGATCGACCGCCGCGGCAGCTGCGTATCACGGTGGACAAGGGTGATGACGCGCTGCGCGCTTCACGGGGTTATAACGCCAGTGCCGATATCAGGCTCGGCGACAACAGCCAGATCAGTATCAATTCACCGGGTAGGCCCGTCGACAGCTCACGGGCGCAGGTGCAACTGCGCGACAGGAGTACGACCACGCCCCGCACTTCAAAACAGTTTGTGCAGGCCATGGAGGGGCAACCAGCGTATATCAGTAGCGGCCTGCGCGTGCCGCTGCGCACAACAGACGGTTACTACGCTGCAGGTGTACCGTACTACCGCAGTACCACGCAGCTATACGATGTCACCGCTGGTTTCTACGTGGTGCCCCGCGTGAGTGGCGAGGTCGTCACCCTGGAGATCATGCAGCACGATGACCGGCCCGGGCGTCAGCGGGGTGTTATCGATACGCAGCGCGTGAATACCCGGGTGCAGGGACGGCTGGGTGACTGGATCGAGCTGGGCGGTCTGGATCAGTCACAGGCGTCTCAGCAGGACGGTATTGGCCGCTCGATCAACTCGCAGCAGGGTGGGCTACAGGGTCTCCGGGTGAAGGTGGAATGCGTGAATTGCTGAGCCACACGGATTGGTGAGGCGGCCCGTACGGCGGTTATACTGTCGCCCATATGGCACCGGCCATGGTATCCACTGCCTATGATTTGGCGTGTAAAGCATGCGCCAAGCCGCTGAAATTGTGGATAATCATTCTCCCCGTAGCCACACCATGGATAGCAGGTCAATGATCATGATGAACCCGAAAAAGTCAGTCGCCAGGGCTGTATCACGGCCGTTATATGCCCGCAGCACGCTGTTTGGGCTGTTGCTTGTGGCTGCCGTGCTGTTGCTGGCCTCTGCACGGGTAAGCGCTGCCCAGAATGCTGAACTCGATGCCACCATTCAGCACCTGATCGAGTTTGTGAAGCAGTCCGACGTCCAGTTCGAGCGCAATTTCTCCAGTCATGATGCGCTTGAGGCGGCCCAGCATATCGAGAAAAAGTACCTGCATTTCAAGGGTGAAATCGATACACCGGAGAGATTTATTGAACTGTGTGCGACACGCAGCCTGGTGACCGGGAAGCAGTACCGGGTGATTCTGGTTGACGGTGAAGCCCTGCCGTCCGGCGAGTGGCTGAACCTGGAACTGGCCCGCTATCGCGCCGGGAATGGACTGCAGTGAGCATCAGCATGCTACAGGCCTGCCGGCAATTCGGGATCAGCGGCACGCTGCTGGCCGGCCTGCTGGTGTTACAGGGTTGCGCCACGGCCGAGCGCCACGTGACCCCGCAAGTGCGTACCTTTGAGGTGCCCGGGGCGCTGCCTGATACGCAGCACGGGTCAAATGCGACACTGCGTGTCATGACGCTGAATCTTGCGCATGGCCGCGGCGAGGCCTTCCACCAGTTGCTGCAGAATACCGACACGACGCTCCGCAACCTCGAAAAGGTCTCGGCATTGCTGCAGCGCGAGCAGCCTGACGTGGTCGCCCTGCAGGAGGCGGACGCTCCGTCTTACTGGAGCGGTAACTTTCATCATGTCGACTACCTCGCCGAGCAGGCAGACTATTCACATGCCGTGAATGGCTTGCACGTAGACGGGCTGGGGCTTGCGTACGGGACAGCACTGCTCTCCGACCTGAACCTGACGCGGGCGCAGGCCGTTACCTTTAATCCCGATCTCGCCATGACACCGAAGGGATTTGTGGTCTCAACGGTCGACTGGCCGGGGCAGGCAAATGTACAGATCGATGTCGTTTCCCTGCACCTGGATTTTTCCAGTGCCGAAACACGTCGCCTGCAGGCGCAGGAACTCATCGACTTCATGCGTGACAGGCGACGTCCGATGATCGTGATGGGTGACTTCAATGCCGAGTGGTCTGAAGAAAACACCGCGGTACAGTTGATTGCCGACAATCTGGGTCTGTCTGCCTACCGGCCGCAGGCACAGGGGCAGGGTACCTTTGCCTATAATGGCAAGCGCCTTGACTGGGTATTGATCTCGGCCGGACTGGAATTTCGCGAGTACCGGGTCATGTCCGATGCCGTCTCGGATCACCGCGGTGTCATTGCCGAGCTGGGCCTGACTAACAGGCTGGTCCGCAACGACTACGCAAATCAGTAATGCCTGAATGCGCGGTTTGCGCCGTTACCCTGGTGGCGCAACGGGATCGGCGGCAGCACTGCTATCAGGCTGTTTTACAGCCCCGGTCGTGTTTCCCGACAACGGGCCTTCTTGTACAATTCCCGCCAGTTGAGATTCGAAGGGAGTGGTTGTGAAACAGGAGTTGAAGGCCTTGCTGGTGGACGAGCTGAACCTGGAAGATATATCCCCCGATGACATTGATGAAGCAGCACCGCTGTTTCGCGACGGGCTGGGACTCGACTCCATTGA
>CAJQNP010000190.1 GCA_905479705.1 uncultured Gammaproteobacteria bacterium | reverse complement strand
GGGCGGAATGTTCGGCAAGAAATCAACGCGGCGGCCACCGGCACTGGTCATGGTCGAGTTTGACGATGGCAAGGCTGGCAGGGTGCATGCCTTTGTCAGCGGTTTTCAGCAGGCCAGCGGTGAACGCCTGGCACGCCCGGTCGGCGTCTCGATTGGACCGGATGGCCACCTGTACTTTAGCAGTGACTCGCACACCCAGGGCTTGTTCCGGCTGGGACCGGTGCCGGCATCGCGGCGGTAATCGATTTCACCCCTGGGTATCAGATACCCAGGCTGCCGGGACCGGGCACAGCACGCTGATTGTCTGCGGCCTGTCGTTTCATCATGGGTGGGCGTTTCTGTAACGGCATGCTTTCCCGCGTCAGAGGCCGGGGCGCGCTTGCCTGTTCCTGTGTGGCGGGTGCAGTCGTTGCAATCACCGTACCGTCATCATCCAGTGACGCCTGTAAAGCGAGCAGATCGGGGTTGTCCGGCTGGATACCCAGTCCGCGATCAAGGTAGCGAGCGGCGCGTGCAGGCTCACTGGCGTCGATCGCCTTCTGCGCAAGCGCGATATAAATAGCAACGATCTCCTGGATGCCTGCACGCGCCGTTTCGTTGCCCGCATCCAGCTGCAGGGCCGCAGCCATGTACTCGTAGGCATTATCGCCCTCGGGCGTAACCAGCCGGTAATCGTTCAGCGCCTGTCGCCCCAGCGCGAGCAGGGTTTCGATATCAGCGGACCGCGAGCCTGCTGGCGGCGTAACGGGTGCCGGTGTAACTTGTTGCTGACTTTCCCGGGTGGGGGCATCCCTGATGATGGCGCCGATGGCCGGCTGGTAATCATTAATGACCGGCTCGTTTGCATCGGCCCCGGCAAGAACCTCGACTACCAGCGCTGTGACTGGCTCAACGACAGGCGACGGCGCTGGATCCAGGCTCTGACCGTCAGCCACAACCTCGACGTCTGTGTCGGCATGATCGCCCAGCAGACGTTCAGACAATACAGCAACGGACTGCTTCCAGCGGGTCAACGACTCGCTGGATGACAGCATCCCCTGCACACGTTCATGCCCCGGCAGCGATGGCACACTGGCAACGGCAGCAAGCAGTGCCACCAGCACAATGGCAGTGACACCCAGCACCCTTGTCAGGCTGAAGGCAGTGCTGTCCGGTATCTTTGTAGCCGTATCCGGCTGCTGACCGGACGGGTTCTCTGCATTACCGGCCAGCAGCGGTTCAGGCCTGACATCCATCGGGATGACCACCTCGAGCTCAGGCACGGCGACATCATCGTTGCTGACCGGCGGCGTATCATCCCGCGAGATAAAGGCTTCCTTGTTATGCGCCGCCATCCGCGCGCCCTCGGACAGGGCAACGGCAACGGAATCCATGTTGGATGCACGAATAGACAAATCGGTTGTCGACAGCTGGTCATCACGGACCGCAGACATGTTGGTGACATTGTCGGCATCGTACTGCGGCTGGTCTATCTGCATCGGTGCCAGTTGTTCATGGTGCATCTCGGTCGAGATTTCCTGCACATCCTTGTCGTCGATGCTGTGACTGCCCTTGCCGAAGCCAAGCAGCAGCAGACGGTTGCAAATCTTGTTGATGTGTCGCGGCACACCCTTACTGAGTTGATAGATACTCATGACCGCGGCACTGCTGAATTCCGGGTCACCCTGCCAGCCGGCCTGCAGCAGACGGTGTTCGATGTAAGCGCGGGTATCTTTCAGGTTGAGCGGTACCAGCTTGTAGTTTGCGATGACACGCTGCTGGAACTGCTCCATTTCCGGGGAACGCATCAGTTCCTGCAGCGAGTCCTGGCCGACCAGGAACAGCTGCAGCATCAGGCGCGACTGCGTCTGCAGGTCTGCGAGGATGCGCAATTCTTCAAGTGCGGCATGACTGAGGGTCTGCGCCTCATCGATGATCAGCAGCACCCGCCGCCCGATCTGCTCCTGCCCTATGAAGTACTGCTGGATGCGGTAGCGCAAGGTACCCTTGTCCAGTCCGGCCGCATCGATGCCGTAGGCATAGGCCACGGCCCGCAGCAGGTCGGCCGCACCGTAATTGGACACGGCAATTCGCCGGGCGGCCACCTCGCTGGCGTTGATGCCCTTGAGAAAGGTCTCAACCAGCATGGTCTTGCCGGTACCCGGGCGACCGGTCACCATGACAAAACCCTCGCCCTGGGCGAGCGCGAACTCGAGGTACTCCCGGGCACACCGGTAACCCGTGTGACTGAAACAAAAGTCGGGCTCAGGCGCGAGCCTGAAGGGGTTGGTGACCAGTTGATAGAAGCGCTTATACATTAACAATTCCAAATATAATAATTAACTTATAATTATAACTGGTTCTCTGTCCGGTGTTTGGGATTTCTGCAACACAGGTCCTGTACGGCAATCATACAAACCTTTTATCCTTTTATTACAGAGAGTTATAAACCCCCCGAAGAATTTATCTAGCCGAACTTCAGGCCTAGTGCCGCCTCAGCCACTCCCGCGCGAGACGCTGGCCTTCTGAAATCTGCGCCGGTGACATCGCCCTGGCAACGGCATCACGTCCGAGGCGGGCATCATTTCCACCACCGGCCGCGACAATACTGAACCACTTGTAGGCCTGGACATCGTCCCGCGAAACGCCCTGACCCTTATGTAACATAATAGCCAAATTGTATTGCGCGTCCGCAAATCCCTGCTCGGCCGCCCGCTTGTACCAGCGTGCTGCCTGTTCCTTGTCCTGCAAGCCGCCCTTGCCGTTGTCGTAGGCACTGGCCAGGTTGTATTGCGCCGTGGCGTTACCCTGTTCGGCGGCCTTGCGGTACCAGCTCACAGCCTGCGCATCATCCTGCGGGACACCCTGGCCATTGGCATACAGGCTGCCCAGGTTGTATTGCGCTGTCGCATCACCCTGGCGCGCGGCACGCAGGTACCAGTTCGCCGCCTCCTGGTAATCCTGTGCGACCCCCCGACCATCATCGTACAGGGTGCCAAGTGCCACTTGCGCCTGTGCATCGTCCTGCTCGGCTGCCTTGCGATACCAGTAGGCCGCCACCTTGTCGTTCTGCTGAATACCCCGGCCACTGGCGTACATGCCGGCAAGGCTGAACTGTGCATCTGCCAGTCCGGAATTGGCCGCCATGCGATACATCTTTACCGCTTCACGTTCATTGACCGGGACTCCCCGACCCTGCGCATACATGTCACCGAGGTTGTACTGGGCAACGGCCCCGCCCTGCTCGGCCGACATCTGCCACCACTTGACGGCCTTGCCGGAATCCCTGGGGACGCCATAACCCTTGTCGTACATGATGCCCAGATAGAGCTGCGCGAAGGCGTTACCCTCTTCCGCCAGCGGCAAGAACTCCTCGAGCGCCTGTTCGTATTTGCCCGCCTCAAAATATTCAAAGCCCTCGTAAAACCCGGCCCACGCAGAACCACTGCTTAACAGCAGCAGAATCAGAATCACGCCGGTCCTGTGAATGGTACGCATAGGTCGTCCTGCAAAGGTGTACAGCAAATATACCATGCGGTCAGGGTACAGACACGGCGACCCTTGCCGCCTGACCACTACAAATATAGTGACAGGCGCACTATCCGCAAGCCTTTGTGATAGACCCAGAGAAAAGTGTGGATTCCTGGAAAAATCTGAATTGCTGTGCCGGGGGGCCTCTGGTCCCCGGGCGTTTTCACCCAGCCGGCAGCGCATCCCCGTACAATTATATGAAGGCAAGAACAGGTTGTGCTTTCGCGCCGATGATGTCGGGGGACACGACGCAGCCAGGCGAGTTGCTCACCGATGCTGCAGGATTAAGGCGGCAAGGAATCCCTACCCCCCCAGGGAATTATCCAGCACCAGCAATCAACCGTAGCGCGCCGGGTAATCAGTATTTTTTAGCCCGCCTGAACGGGGCGATTGAAACACCCGTGTCTGCAAGCGTTGATTCTCCGACAGATCCGTAAGTTAACCGGGTCATTTTGCCAGCACGGACTGTCTTGCCAGCCTCAAACAGCGGGGCAAAACAGTTTGCATTTAATTGATCCACATCAAGTTGATTCGCCTGTATTGAGCGGTGTTCATAACGGGTAATATGCTAGAATTTTCCCACCTTGATATATAAAGATTCTTATCGACTTCACGGACATCGCTCAAATGCACTCCACAGGCCCTGATGCATGACTCACGATGAAATCACCAAGGCGATTATTGCATCTGCCAGCGCATCAGGCGAGGCCGAACGACCGCGGCTGTTGCAGTATCTTTGCCAGATCCAGCAGCGGCTCTCGTTCATTCCCGCGCGGGCAATCTCACTGCTGGCCGAGACACTGGAAATTCCCGAGTCCGAGATCCGCGGTGTCATCGGGTTCTACACCTTCCTGCATGAACAGCCGCGCGGTGACTACGACATCCTCCTCAGCGACAGCATCACCGACCACATG
>CAJQNP010000189.1 GCA_905479705.1 uncultured Gammaproteobacteria bacterium | reverse complement strand
GTGCTCGCCTACGGTGGCACCGGTTACGACCAGCAGCGCGATGAAATTACCGCGGGTGTGGATGTGCTGATCGGCACACCGGGGCGCCTGATCGATTATTTCAAGCAGCATGTCTATGATCTGAAGATGGCGCAGGTCATTGTCCTTGACGAGGCCGACCGCATGTTCGATCTCGGTTTTATCAAGGACATTCGCTACCTGTTTCGTCGTTGCCCGCCGCCGGAAAAACGCCTTGGCATGCTGTTCTCGGCGACGTTGTCACACCGCGTACAGGAACTTGCCTACGAGCACATGAACAACCCGGTGAGTATCAATGTCGAACCGGAGAAGGTCACCGCGGACCGCGTCAGGCAAGTGCTGTACCACACCTCGAATGAAGAAAAGATCCCCTTGCTGGTCGGCTTGCTCAGCCACGGTGATCCGCGACGCAGTATCGTGTTCGTCAATACCAAGCGTAATGCCGAGCGTGTCTGGTCATACCTTGAAGGCAACGGTTTTAAATCGGCAGTACTGTCGGGTGATGTGCCACAGAAGAAACGCCAGCACCTGCTGAAGGAGTTTCAGGATGGCAAGCTGCCCGTGCTGATCGCTACCGATGTGGCCGCGCGCGGACTGCATGTCCCGGACGTCAGTCACGTCTTTAATTATGATCTGCCGCAGGATGCGGAAGATTACGTGCACCGCATCGGGCGTACTGCCCGGGTCGGCAAGGATGGCGATGCCATCAGTTTTGCCTGTGAAAATTTCGTCTATTCTCTGCCGGAAATCGAGTCCTATATCGGTCACAAGATACCGGTAGAGGCGGTGCCGCTTGACTGTATTGCAGAACTCAAGCCTCCGGTTAGAATAAAGCGGCCGCCGCCACGTCCGGGGGGAGGGCGCGGCAGGCCGGGTGGCAGAAAACCGGCATCCGGCAAACAGGGTGGCAACCGTAACCGGCAGCGATCACGATAGCGTTTATTAACCAGTGCAGACACTTTCGCTACAACAGGCCGACATCATACGGGTGCTGCAGAGCCCGCAGACCCGTCGCGTCATCCTGGTCATCAACCTGCTGCTGATTGTCTGGATTGCCAGCATCCTGGCTTCCCTGACCTGGGACCTGTTTTCACCGGATGCAGCCATTGAGCCGGTCGAGGCCGTTGCCGATGCAGCAGCAGTACAGGTTAACCCGGATCGCCAGTTAATCAGCCAGATGCCCGGCTGGCACCTGATGGGCGTGGCCAGGCAAAGCAGTGCGCCGGTACAGGCGAGCACACCGGTCACAGCGCCGGAGACAAAGCTGAAACTGATTTTACGCGGCGTGCTGGCATCAAATGATCCCGACAATGCCCGCGCCATTATTGCCGACCCGCGGGGCAAGGAATTGCAATACGGGCTGGGTGACACGTTGCCGGGTAATGCCGAGCTCAGCGAGGTACATCCGGACCGGATAATCCTGAAGCGCAACGGGCGCTTTGAAACCCTGCGTCTGCCGAAGACCGAGAAGGGCTCGACGAGGGTAGCCAGCCGTTCCGTGTCCGCGCGGCGCAGCACCCAGAGTCCCCAACAGCGCCTGACTAATGCGCGCCAGCAACTCCGCCAGAGCCCGGGTAACCTGTCCAACCTGATTCGCGCCACACCGAAACGCGGTCAAGGTGGCAAGACCGTTGGCTATGTCCTGTCACCGGGGCGTGATCCGGACCTGTTTGCCCAGGTCGGCTTGCAGTCCGGCGATGTGGCCATCCAGATAAACGATATCAAGCTGGATAATCCCAGCAACAGTGCACGTGCCCTGAAGAGCATGCAAAGCGGTGAGTCGGTAACGGTCACGGTATTGCGCAATGAGCAGGAAGAGGTGCTGAGCCTGGAATGGCCAGAATAAACAGTAAGATACGTTAATTAAACAGGCGATTTACCGATACATTAAGGACAAATTAACAATCAGGACAGCTCCCCGGTCCTTGAGACGACACCATGAAATTATTGATTAAAATCAAATTGTTAGCGCTGGTGTGGCTGGTGCTGATCGTGCCGGTGCAGGCTGAAACGGTGACGCTGAATCTGAAGGACGCAGACATCAGCGCGCTCATCAGCACAGTCGCGGAGGTCACCGACAGAAACTTCATTGTCGATCCCAGGGTGAAGGGCAAGGTGACCGTGGTTTCATCCCGGCCCATGGACAGTGAGGAGGTCTACCAGGTCTTTCTCTCGATCCTCAAGGTACATGGTTTTGCAGCCGTGCCGAGTGGTGAAGTCATCAAGATTGTGCCGGATGTGAATGCCAAGCAGGACGGAATCCCGACTGCCAGTGACAGCGCACCGGGTCGGGGCGACCAGATGGTGACCCGCGTGGTACAAGTCGACAATGTTGCAGCCGCCCAGCTTGTGCCCATCCTGCGTCCCCTGGTGCCACAGCAGGGGCACCTGGCAGCCTACCCGGCGACCAATGTGCTGATCATCTCCGACCGGGCCAGCAATGTTGAACGTCTGTTGACAATCATTCGACGCATTGACCAGGTGAGTGACAGCGAGATTGAAGTCATCACCCTGCAACATGCCTCAGCAACCGAGGTTGTACGTGTCCTCAACAGTCTGAATCGTGCCGCACCGGGTGCTGGCAAGGCGCCGGCCGCGGCTATGCAGCAGGTGCTGGTCGCCGATGAGCGCACCAACAGCGTGTTGCTTGGCGGGGATCGCAGCATGCGCCTGCGCATGCGGGCCATCATCTCGCACCTGGATACACCGCTGGATGCGGGCGGTAATACCGACGTGGTGTACCTGCACTATGCCGAGGCGACCGAGATCGTTGATACCTTGCTGGGTGTTGGCATGATCGAGGAACAGGAGGGTCAGCAGGGCAAGGGCAACGCGGTCAGTAGCAAGCGTGGCAGCTTTGATATCCAGGCAGACGAATCCACCAATGCACTGGTGATCACCGCGCCGCCGGATATCATGCGTACCCTGAAGCGGGTCATCGGTCAGCTGGATATTCGCCGTGCGCAGGTGCTGGTCGAGGCGATCATTGCCGAGGTCGGTGAGGACACCGCGCGTGACCTGGGCGTACAGTGGGTCTTTGCGGGCGACACCGACAGTGGCCGTGGCCCCGTTGGCGTCATTAATTACTCCAATTCAGGTAGCCCGATTGCTGATGTTGCCAATGCGGTGCTTTCAGCCGAGAGCGGTGGCACTGTGCCGGCCCTGCTTGACGGTGCCCTGGTCGGGTTCGGGCAGTTCGGCAGCAATAGTTTCAATTATGCCGCCGTGATCAACGCGCTGGCCTCGGATACCAATACCAATATCCTGTCGACACCAACCCTGGTAACGCTGGACAACGAGGAGGCCGAGATCGTCATTGGTGAGAACGTACCGTTCGTGACGGGTTCCTTCACCAGCACCGGCGCAGGCAATAATGCTACCAATCCGTTTCAGACCATTCAGCGTGAGGACGTTGGCCTGACCCTGAAGATCAAGCCGCAGATCAACGAGGGTGATGCCATGCGCCTGGATATCGAGCAGGAAGTCTCCAGCATTGCCGACAGTGTTGCCGGCGCCTCGGATATTATAACCAACAAGCGTTCCATCAAGACCAATGTCATGGTCGATGATGGCCAGGTCGTCGTGCTCGGCGGGCTTATCGAGGAAACCATCAATGAAAGCGTGCAAAAGGTGCCGCTACTGGGTGATGTGCCGTATCTCGGCGCGCTGTTCCGTTCCAAGACCTCTGATGTCAGAAAGACAAACCTGATGGTGTTTATCCACCCGGTTATCCTGCGTGATCCCGAGACCATGAACAGTTACACCAATGCGAAGTACAATGACATTCGCGTGATACAGATGGAGCAGAACAACGATGGCGTCAACATGCTGCCCGGCAAGCAGCAACCGGTATTACCGAATATCAAGGACTACACTGTTATGCCGGGTCCGGGAACCCTGCCTGAAGCTCCCGAGATGGAGGAGGTGCCCGTTTCAACCAGCGACACCGAGTCGGCGTTCGAGTAAGTATCAGTATGAGTGAAATCCAGCTCCAGGATGGAGATGACCTGACGGCCGCTGAAGTGACCGGTCCTCGCAGGCCACCCTTCATGTTCGCCAAGCGTCATGGCGTACTGGTCGCCGGTGAGGAAGATGGCAGGGCCGTTGTATTACACACTGCAGAGATCGATCCGGTTGCCATTGTCGAGTTGCGTCGCCTGATGGGGAAGCCTCTCAAGTTGCAACTGGTTGACAATGACACGTTCGACAGCCAGTTATCCATGGCCTACGAGCAGGATTCCAACGAGGCCATGCTCATGATGGGCGACCTGGGTGAGGGCATGGATCTGATGCATGTCGCCGAGCACCTGCCGGAACCGGAAGACCTGCTGGAGAGTGAAGACGACGCCCCCATCATCCGGCTCATCAACGCATTGCTCACCGAGGCCGTCAAGGAGAATGCCTCGGATATCCATATCGAGCCCTTTGAGAACCGGCTGGT
>CAJQNP010000188.1 GCA_905479705.1 uncultured Gammaproteobacteria bacterium | reverse complement strand
GTCCTTGAACAGTTCACGCAGTGGCTCGCACAGCTGCAGGCGCATGTCCTCGGGCAGGCCGCCGACATTGTGGTGTGACTTGATGAGGTGCGCCTTGCCGGTCCTGGCACCGGCCGACTCGATCACATCCGGGTAGATCGTACCCTGTGCCAGCCAGTCGACGTCACCGGCGAGCTTTTCTGATTCCTGTTCAAAGATATCGATGAACAGGTTGCCAATGATTTTGCGCTTTTTCTCGGGGTCGTCGACACCGTTCAGCGCAGCGAGGAACCGCTCCTCGGCATCGACGCGAATGACGTGCACCCCCATGTGCTCGGCAAAGGTCGCCATCACCTGGTCACCCTCGCGGTAGCGCAGCAGGCCGTTATCGACGAACACACACACCAGCTGGTCACCGATGGCCTTGTGCAGCAGTGCGGCCACCACCGACGAATCGACGCCGCCGGACAGGCCCAGTAATACCTTGCTGTCAGCGACCTGGGCACGGACGTCGCGAATACTCTCCTCGACAATGTGGTCCGCTGTCCACAGTGCATCACATCCGCACAGCTCGATGACAAAGCGTTGCAGGATGCGGCCGCCCTGGTGGGTATGCGTCACCTCGGGATGGAACTGGATGCCGTACCAGCCACGCGCATCATCGGCCATGCCGGCAATGGGCGCGCTGTCGGTACTGGCGCAGACCTTGAAACCCTCGGGCATATCGATCACCCGGTCGCCGTGACTCATCCACACATCCAGCAGGCCATAGCCTTCCGGCGAGGTGTGGTCTTCGATATCCGTGAACAGGCGCGAGTGGCCGCGGGCGCGCACCTGGGCATATCCATATTCATGGTGATCCGAGTTTTCGACTGTACCGCCAAGTTGTGCGGCCATGGTCTGCATGCCGTAGCAGATACCCAGCAGCGGAATGCCCATCTCGAAAACGCATTGCGGCGCGCGCGGTGCGTCGTCACCGGTGACTGTCTCCGGCCCACCGGAGAGGATGATCCCCATCGGTGCAAAGGCCGTGATATCGGCCGCGTCGATGTCCCAGGGATAGATCTCGCAATACACGCCGATCTCGCGCACGCGGCGCGCAATGAGTTGTGTGTACTGGGAACCGAAATCCAGGATCAGGATTCGGTGGGCGTGGATGTCGTTGGCTATGGTCAAGGGAAGTAACTCGCTATTACATTACTGTGCAGCTTCAAATTCCGTCATTCCCGCGCAGGCGGGAATCCGTTTACAGCCATAGCCCGGGTGCAGGCCTGCAAGGCCGGAACCCGGGGTTACCGCTCCCCGGATTCCGCGCGGCTCCATCCGGGCTACGGAACTTATTTGCACGTCACTCCCCGCAGGCGGGAATCCATTTACAACCGTAGCCCGGGTGCAGGCCTGCAAGGCCGGAGCCCGGGGTTACCGCTCCCCGGATTCCGCGCTGCTGCATCCGGGCTACGGAATTGATCGCGAGCCGCCGGGTTCCGCATGCGATCACACCCGGTAATTCGGTGCTTCCTTGGTGATCGAGACATCGTGCACGTGGCTTTCCTTCATGCCGGCATTGGTGACCCGAATGAATTCAGGCTTGGTGCGCATCTCCTCGATGCTGGCACAACCGGTATAGCCCATGCTGGATCGCAGGCCACCCATCAACTGGTGCAGGATGGTGATCATCGAGCCCTTGTACGGCACCCGTCCTTCGATCCCTTCCGGGACCAGCTTGTCCTGTTCGCCGCCTTCCTGGAAGTAGCGGTCACTCGAGCCCTCTTTCATGGCGCCCAGTGAACCCATGCCACGATACGCCTTGTAGGAACGCCCCTTGTACAGTTCCACCTCGCCCGGGGCCTCTTCCGTTCCGGCCAGCATGCTGCCGATCATGACGGAGTACGCGCCGGCAGCCAGTGCCTTCGCCAGGTCACCGGAGTAGCGGATGCCGCCATCGGCGATCAGCGGAATACCGTCCTTGCGCAGTTCGGCCGCGACGTTGGCAACGGCGGTGATTTGCGGCACGCCGATACCGGCGATAATGCGGGTGGTGCAGATGGAGCCCGGACCAATACCGACCTTGACGGCATCGGCACCGGCGTCAACCAGCGCGCGGGCAGCCGCCGCCGTGGCAATGTTGCCGCCGATGACCTGCACGTCGGAATGCTGTTGCTTGACCCAGCGCACGCGATCAATCACGCCCTGCGAATGACCATGCGCGGTATCGACGATCAGGACGTCAACACCGGACTGCACCAGTGCCTCGATGCGCTCCTCGGTATCGCCACCGGTACCGACAGCCGCGCCGGCACGCAGGCGCCCCTGTTCATCCTTGCAGGCATTCGGAAAGTCGGTGGACTTCTGGATATCCTTCACCGTGATCATGCCGCGCAGGGTGAAGTCGCCGTTGACCACCAGCACGCGCTCAATACGGTGCTTGTGCAACAGGGCGATGACCTCGTCCTTGCTGGCGCCTTCCGAGACCGTGACCAGCTTGTCCTTCGGTGTCATGACACTGCTCACTGGCAGGTCGAGGTTGGTTTCGAAGCGACGGTCGCGACTGGTGACGAGGCCCACCAGGTCATTGCCGTCCACCACCGGCACGCCGGAGATGTTATTGGCGCGGGTCAGCTCAATCACCTCGCGAATACTCGCCGCTGGCGAGACCGTGATCGGGTCCCTGATGACACCGCTTTCAAATTTCTTGACACGCTCGACCTCGGCGGCCTGCTGCGCCGGCGTGAGATTCTTGTGGATGATGCCGATGCCGCCTTCCTGTGCCAGGGTGATCGCCAGCCGGGATTCGGTAACGGTATCCATGGCCGCGGACAGCAGCGGAATCTTGATCTCGATGTCGCGTGTCAGGTAACTGGAGAGACTGACATCGCGCGGCAGAACGGTGGAATGTGCTGGCAACAGCAGGACATCATCAAAAGTAAGGGCTTCCTGCGAAATGCGCATATTATCGGGTTCCACCGGGTTTGGAATGGCCGCCAATTATAGGGACTGGGGCTGATGCGGTAAACCGGTAGACCGCGAATCCGTGTAACATATCCCGCCATGTCGACAATCCTGCAAAAACAGGGCACTGTGCCGCCGGACCGGGACGTCTACAGCGTCACGCGGCTGAATCAAACCGCACGAAAACTGTTGGAACAGGGGCTGGCCCGCATCTGGCTGGAAGGCGAGTTATCCAATCTCGCCCGGCCCTCCTCCGGCCACCTGTACTTCACCCTCAAGGACAGCAAGGCGCAGATCCGCGGCGCCATGTTCCGCAGCCGCAACCAGCTGCTGCGCTTCAAGCCCGAGGAAGGCATGCAGGTACTGGTGCGCGCCAAGGTGAGCCTGTACGAGCCGCGCGGCGACTACCAGCTGATCGCCGACAGCATGCAGGAGGCCGGTGACGGCGTGCTGCAACGCGCCTTTGATGCACTGAAACTGAAGCTCGACCAGGAAGGCCTGTTTGCCGCCGGGGGCAAGCAGCCCCTGCCGGACCTGCCCGGTCGCATCGGCGTCATCACCTCGCCGACCGGTGCCGCGATCCGCGACGTGCTGAGCGTCCTGAAGCGGCGTTTCCCGGCCATCCCCGTGCTGATCTATCCCGTGCCGGTACAGGGCAAGGACGCGGGCAAGGAGATCGCCGCCATGATCGCTACGGCATCCAGGCGCAAGGACTGCGACGTCCTGATCCTGACCCGCGGCGGCGGTTCCATGGAAGACCTGTGGGCCTTCAACGAGGAGATCGTGGCGCGCGCACTGCATGCCTGTCGCATCCCCGTGGTCAGTGCGATCGGTCACGAGGTCGACTTCACCATTGCAGATTTTGTCGCCGACCAGCGCGCACCCACCCCGTCGGCCGCCGCCGAGCTGGTCACACCCGACCAGGCGGAGTGGCTGGCCCAGCTGACGGCACTGCAACGCCGCAGCAGCCGTCACCTGCAGCAACAACTCGGTGATGCCCGGCAGCGCCTCAACTGGCTCAGGCAACGCCTGCAAATGCGCCACCCCGGCCAGTACCTGCGTCAGCAGGCCCAGCGACTGGACGAACTGGAGCAGCGCTCCCGGCTATTGATTAATTCAACTATCAATAACTTGCGCTCCTCTCTTCATGCATCTGTTGCAGCGCTGAAACAGGCCGCACCGGCCCAGCGCATCGATCGCAGCGCGCTGGCGCTGCAGGCACTGTCCCAGCGACTGCATACCGCCATCAACAGCGTGCTGCAGATACGCCAGCAACAACTGGCCGTTGCCTGCCGGTCGCTGGACACCACCAGCCCGCTGGCCACCCTGGAGCGCGGTTACGCCATCGTCACCCGCCAGCGCGATGGCCACGTGCTGCAACAGGCGGCCAGCGTCGGGCCGGGTGAACAGGTGACGGCACGCCTGGCACAGGGCCGGTTGCTGTGCACGGTGGATGAGTGCCTGGAGACGGAACAGCGCGATGAACAGGACTAGTAGCGAAACGAATTCGCAACGCGATGGTCGAATAAATTCGACCCTACAAGAGTATGCTTGTATCCGGAGACACGGGCGACCGAATTCGAACCTACAGGGTATGCTGGTATTCGAAGACACGGGCGACTGTATTGACCCTGCAACTCGCTGATGGACAATACCACCACGTGTAGGGCCGAATTCATTCGGCCAGCGGTGTTAAATCGTCAGCGCCCAGCTGCGGTTGCAACATCCCGCGTGAAAACAGCGCAGGCCGAATGAATCCGGTCCTACTATTCAATCAAACAATCGGAACAATTATGACTTTACGTTTGCTTATTCTTTCAGTTCTGTTGCTGGCAAGTGCAGGCTCTCAGGCCCTCACCCTCGACAGCACCCCCGTCCCCGGCGGGATTGCCGTCATCACCCTGCCCGCCGATGCAGAACCGGCCACGGCACGCTACCGTGATCGCAAGGTGCTGGTCACACGCAACGAAAACAACGACTACATCGCGGTCATTGGCCTGCCGCTGGCCAGCGAGCCGGGACGCCACTATCTCAAGGTAAACAACACCTCGGGCAAGACGCAGAACCTCGGTTTCCAGGTTGCAGACAAGGCCTACGAGGAACAGCACATCACCATCAAGGACAAGCGCAAGGTCAACCCGGAAAAACGCGACATGGAACGCATCACGCGCGAGTCCAGGCAGATCAAGTCGGCGTTACGCCACTGGTCGCAACAGGACGACATCACGCTGGCCTTTGAAAAACCGGTGGAAGGCCCGACCAGCAGCCCGTTTGGCCTGCGGCGCTTTTTTAACGAACAGGCACGCAACCCGCACAGTGGTCTGGACATCGCGGCGCCGGAAGGTACCCCCATCCGTGCACCGGCAGCGGGCACCGTCATCGAGACCGGCGACTTCTTTTTCAACGGCAACACCGTGCTGCTGGATCACGGCCAGGGACTGGTCACCATGTACTGCCACATGAACAAGATCGATGTCACGCCGGGGCAAAGCGTGGACAGCGGCGAGATCCTCGGCGAGGTCGGCATGACCGGTCGCGTCACCGGGCCACACCTGCACTGGGGTGTCAGCCTCAATGATGCGCGCATCGACCCGCTGCTGTTCCTGCCCGCGGAGCAGCAGGCTGCCAACCAGTCGAACGAGGCAACGCCATGAAACCCCTCAGCGAGTATGCACTGGCCGACCTGCGGCGCATTTACCGCACCCTGCACGGTCAGCTGCAGCAGGACTTCGAGCTGATGGACTCGGAACTGCTGCAGGATCTGCAGACCTTCCTGCAGTCGCAGGCCCGTGAGGCGGGTGTGGATGTTTCCGTGCATGCGCAATGGGCCGCATGGTTGAACGATGGCAAGCCGGTGAGTTGTACCTGAGCGGATTTCGCGCCGGCAAGGCGCTCCTACGCAATTAGTTACGAAGGCGTAACCATCACGCGGGATGGATAAGTTTACTGCGGGGCAAACCACTGTCGCGGATGCGATCCGCTGCTACGGATAATTTACAGGTAGGTCGGGTTAGCGATAGCGTAACCCGACACACTGCCTATTGGGTTACGGTGCATGGCTGCTAACCCAGCCTGGCGAATGGTTGCAACGGATGCCTCAATTTAGCGCAGGAGCGGATCCCATCCGCGACCTGTAGATGATCTTCCTGGACTCGCCTGCAAGAGGCTCCTGCCCGCAAATAGGCTCCGGGCGTGTCTACTGGTGTAGGGGCGCCTTGCAGGCGCGAAAGAGTTCACCGCGCCGCGCGCAACGTCTCCAGCACCGACCGGTACAACTGCGCATCGGCCTCGCTGAAACAGCAGGCAATAATGCGCTCAAAGCGATCCTCGTATTCAAGCATGGCCGAGACGGCGATC
>CAJQNP010000187.1 GCA_905479705.1 uncultured Gammaproteobacteria bacterium | reverse complement strand
ATCGGCCATGTCGGCAGGTGGGTCCTGCAGTTCGTAGGCGGCCGGATCGCCGGAGTCATCCCAGATCCATGCCTTGCGTGTCAGCAGGTCGATGACGCCCTTGAAGTCGTCCTCGATACCGATCGGCAGCACCATGACCAGCGGGTTGGCGTCAAGTACGTCCTTGATCTGTTTCACCACGCGGTAGAAGTCGGCACCCATGCGGTCGAGCTTGTTGACGAAGATGACACGCGCCACCTCGGACTCGTTGGCATAACGCCAGTTGGTCTCTGACTGGGGTTCCACGCCACCGGAGCCGCAGAACACGCCCACGCCGCCATCCAGCACCTTCAGGGAGCGATACACCTCGATGGTGAAGTCAACGTGTCCGGGTGTGTCGATGATGTTCAGGCGATGGCCATCCCATTCGCAACTGGTCGCAGCGGACTGAATGGTAATGCCGCGTTCCTGTTCCTGTTCCATGAAGTCAGTGGTGGCTTCACCATCATGCACCTCACCGGTTTTATGAATTTTACCGGTCAGCTTCAGAATGCGTTCCGTCGTGGTCGTTTTACCGGCATCCACGTGGGCGAAGATTCCGATGTTTCTGTACATGGTTAAGTCAGTCATAGTCCCGCTACTCTTGTTTGTAGGTCCATAGTTGGTTGAATCGGGTGCGCCAGCACGGTCATCCTGAAACGCCGTGAGGTGCGACTGCGGGCAGTTACACTGGCCGCAGCCCGACCCGGTGAAACAGGGGGCGATATCAGAGCCGGCGGATTATAAACCAGATCGAAAATATTCTGTATCACTTATATTGATATTCACGGGCAGGGCATGCCCGATTGCCCGAAAAGGCCCTGCAGACACCCAATTCGGCATAATTTCACTATGTTTACATCCGGTTATAATCCGCCCATGCACGATATTCCCAACCGCATTGCCGATGTCCTGCTCGAGGTGGAAGCCACCCTGCGGGTCCACGGGCTGTGGGATTCCGCCAGGCCGGCGGGCAAGGCGCTCGCCAGCACCCAGCCGTTCTGCCTGGACACGCTGCGCTTCGAACAGTGGCTGCAGTGGGTGTTTCTGCCGCGCATGAAGCACACCCTGGAGCACACCCGGCCGTTGCCCGAGAAAAGCGGTATCTTCGTTTACGCGCGCGAGTACCTCGGCAAGAACGACCCCTCGACCAATAATTTATTGACGCTGATCAAGCGCTTTGATGACCTGATCAGTATCCAGTCCGGCGCCGCCCGGCACTGATGAGCCCTGCGTCATGGCCCGAGACCGGCAACGTTGTTCATGGGCCGCTGCCTCAGCGCTGGATAGCGACTACCACGACACGGAATGGGGTGTGCCATCACATGACGACACGCACCTGTTCGAGATGCTGGTCCTCGAGGGTGCGCAGGCCGGTCTCAGCTGGACCACCATTCTGAAAAAGCGCAGGGCCTACCGTGAGGCCTACGAGGGCTTTGATCCCGCGCGCGTTGCGGCCTTTACATCACGCCGGCAGGCGCAGTTGCTGAACAACCCGGGCATAGTGCGCAACCGTCTCAAGGTCGAGGCCGCGCGCAACAATGCACGCGCCGTTCTGAAGGTGCAGGATGAATTTGGTTCCCTGGCGGACTACCTGTGGGGATTTGTTGATGGCGAGGTGATACAGAATCGCTGGCCGGATGTGCAGCAGGTTCCGGCACAAACGCCCGTCTCGGTCGCAATGAGCAAGCAGTTGCGCAAGCGGGGTTTCAGCTTTACTGGTCCGACAATCTGCTATGCCTTCATGCAGGCAGTCGGTATGGTGAACGATCACGTCACGGGCTGCTTTCGTCATGCAACACTGGCGCAGGCCGGATAATCAGGCAAGGGGGTTATTGTGGGAATAAACAGGATACTTGTTGCATTGTGTGCCGGGCTGGTCCTGTCGGCGTCGCTTTCGGGCGTACGGGCCGCACCGGGCTATTTCCCGGGCAGCTACTATGCCGCACACGTCATTCGTGATGGCGGAAAAATGGTCGCCACCGAGAAAACGGAGTCCGGCTTTCACTGGGAAGACTACAGAGTGTCGCGCGTCAAGGGTAACCGTGTGCCCGCCAAGAGCGGTCATGGCCTCGAAGTGTACGCGGATATCTACGGCATGCCGGCGGGCGAGCAGGTCGACCTGCGGGTCGTACGGCCGGTGATGGACGCCAACGGCGAGAAGAGCGCGCACATCATGCAGCGATCGCAGCCGCTGCAAGAGACCGATTCAAATGAGGTGCAGGTATTTAACTACGTCTATTTCCTGGATTATCCCGAGGAGATGGTGCCCGGGAAATGGATCATAGAACTGACCCACCGGGACACACTGATACTCAGGCAGACCTTTGACGTGGTGCCGGATACGGCAAAGCCTTAAACAAGAAAAAGGGGAGATACACAATGAAAGTAGCCTATATTTTTTCCAGCCAGGGACACACGGTATCCTACAAACTTGGCAAGATGATACTGCCGCAGCTGGAGGACGATGCCCACGGTGTGGATGTTGTCGGCATGTTCTTTTTTGAAGACAACAATTACGTACTGGTGAAGGGTGATCCGCTTGGTGAGCGCCTCGCGAAGGTGGCGAGTGACAGGGGCATGCTGCTGATGGGGTGTGACAAGTGCTGCTACGAACGCGAGATCGACGGCAAGCTGGTCGACGGCGCCGTGATCGGCTGTTTCCCGGATCTCGATGAAGCCCTGTCCGGGAATATGCCGGACCAGGTGATTACGCTGTAGTCGCCCTGGCGGGTAGGGCGATCAACCTGCAGGGCCGAATTCATTTGGCCATCTATGGTCCGCGGCCGAATGAATTCGGCCCTACAAGGCCACAGCAATGAATGAATTCGGCCCTGCAAGATCACGGCAATGCCGGTGTCCGGTCGCGCATGCGATACACATCTGATGCCTGCTCCAGGGATATGTGTGTATTAGAAACCGCGCAATATGCCTGTGTCGCGGACGCGGTCCGCTTCCGCGGGATTTTCAACGGCTGAAAAAGGTTGTAGGAGCACATCGCATGCGCGACCTGATGCAGGTGTCGCCTGTGATGCAGGAGCGGCTTGTAGCCGCGAATGACCTAGCCGCGCACCTTGATCGGCGTGCTATCGATGCCGTTCTGCTTGAGACGCGTGCGCGTCTTGTCGAGTTCATCCAGTGTACCGAAGGGCCCCACCCGCACGCGGTGGTAGGTATCCTTGCTGTTGATCGTGACACGCTGGATGCTGGTCTGCAGCCCCATCAGGGCCAGCTCTGCCTTGAAGGCGTCGGCCTTGCCGGCATCACTGAAAGAGCCGACCTGCAGGTAAAACGTACCCGTGGCGGCCGGCGCTGGCCTGGGTACCGGCTTCACCGCTGCAGGTTTGGGCGCTGCTGTGGCGGCGGGCGGTGGTGCACTTGCAGCGGGTTTGGCGGCTTCCGTTACCGGTGCAGCCACCGGCGCAGGTGCGGGTTTGCGACTCTGCTCGATCTCCTCGTCCGGCACGACCACCTCGATCTCGGGTAGCAGGGTGTAGAAATCAAAGCGCGGCTTCGGGGGTGCCGGGGTGGCTTCAGGTTCATCCTTGCTAACCTCCTGCACGTCTTCCTGGGTGGTCGCCACGGCCGGCGGCGGCAGGGTTTCCATGCTGTAGACCGGTTTCTTGGGTTCGGCCTGCAGCTTGATGTAGACCAGGAAGGCGACGAACAGACCGATCAGCAGGCCGGCCGCAACACCGATCCATGGCGAGAGTGTCTTGCGCTTTTTGCGGCCAACCCTGTGTTTATAGTCGCGTGGCATGGTTTACATGGTGTCCGGTGCGGAGACGCCCAGCAGGCCGAGTCCGTTGGCAATGACCTGGCGGGTTGCCTCGATCAGGTTCAGGCGGGCATCGCGGACTGTAGCATCTTCGACCAGGAATGTGTGCGCGTTGTAATAGGTGTGAAAGTCATTCGCCAGTTCACGCAGGTAGTGGGTCAGCTGGTGCGGCTCGTGGTTGATGGCGGCGGTCTCCAGGATCTCGGGGTAGCGCGACAGGTTGATCATCAGTGCCAGTTCATGATCTTCCGTCAGGCCGGAGAGTCCCGCGCTGCCCGCGGCGCGGTCCCAACTGTAGGACTTTTCGGCCAGCTGCCGGAACACGCTGCGCACGCGCGCGTGCGCGTACTGGATGTAGTACACCGGGTTGTCGTTCGACTGGGAACGCGCCAGGTCGAGGTCGAAGTCCATGTGCTGCTCGCACTTGCGCATCACATAGAAAAAGCGCGCGGCGTCGTTGCCGACCTCATGGCGCAGCTCCCGCAGGGTGACGAACTCGCCGGAGCGGGTCGACATCTGCACCTTTTCGCCGCCTCTGTAGAGCACGGCGAACTGCACCAGCAGCACGTCGAGGCGTTCAGGGTCGTCACCGAGTGCCGTCAGCGCGGCCTTCACCCGCGGCACATAGCCGTGGTGGTCGGCGCCCCAGACATCGATGACGCGGTCATAGCCACGCTCCAGCTTGTTGGCGTGGTAGGCGATATCCGAGGCAAAGTAGGTGGTCTGGCCGTTGTCGCGCACGATGACGCGGTCCTTCTCGTCGCCGTAGTCGGTCGACTTGAACCACAGTGCGCCGTTCTTCTCGTATACATGACCGCTCTGCTTGAGGCGCTCGATAGCGGCCTCGACCGCGTGGTTATCGGACAGCGAGCGTTCCGAGAACCACTCGTCGTATTCCACGCCGAACTCCTTCAGGTCCTGGCGAATGTTGCCAAGGATGGCGTTCAGCCCCGCGTCGAATGCGCTGCGGTAGTGCGCATCGCCCAGCAAGCCGCGAATCCGCTGAATGAGGCCATCGATGTGCGCCTCCTTGTCGCCGCCGGCCGGTTCGTCCGCCGGGACATCCCGAAACACCGCGTCGGCCGGGTGCCGCAGCGCGTCGCCGTGCTCGCGGTGCAGGGTCGCGCCGATGTCCCAGACATAGTCGCCCTGGTAGCCGTTGGCCGGAAAGGTCACGGTCTCGCCGCACAGGTCGAGGTAGCGCAGGTAGACGCTGGCCGCGAGGATATCCATCTGCCGGCCGGCATCGTTGACGTAGTACTCGCGGTGCACGTCGTAACCGATCGCGCTCAGCAGGTCGGCGACGGCCGCCCCGTAGGCCGCACCGCGGCCATGGCCGACATGCAGGGGGCCGGTCGGGTTGGCCGAGACAAACTCGACCTGGATGCGCCGCCCCTCGCCGTGTTGACTCAGTCCGTAGTGTTCACCGGCAACCAGGATGTCATCGACGACGGCATGCCAGGCGGCGTTGCCGAGGAAGAAATTGATGAACCCGGGGCCGGCAATCTCGACCTTCACCACGGCGTCGTCTGCAGCCAGCCTGGCGACAATCTGTTCGGCGATGTCGCGCGGCTTGCGCCGTGCCGGCTTGGCGAGCATCAGGGCCAGGTTGCTGGCGAAGTCACCGTGGGCGCGGTCGCGGGTGCGCTCGATCATGATCTCGGGCGTGATGTCGGCCGGCAGTGTGCCATCGGCCTGCAGGGCGGCGACCGCGTCGGTCAGCAGTTGTACGAGTTGTTCTTTCAAGAGTAATAGGGTCCTTGTAGGAGCGCCTTGCAGGCGCGAACAGACTCCCTGGAAAAACCTTCGCGCCTGCAAGGCGCTCCTACAGGCAAATTCGTCTTTCGAGCAGCTGTGCGGTATTACAGGGTCGCCTATTATCCCTGCCGTTCGCGATCTTGCAACATGCGCCCCGGCTAGTAGGTGTCGGCCGGGTCGACATCCACGGACCAGCGTACCTTGCGCGCCTCCCGCGCGGTTTCCAGCTGGCGGACGACGCTGCTCAGCAGGCGCTGTAACTGGCCGCGATGCTCGGATTGCAGCACCAGCTGTGCCCGGTAGCGCCCGGCGCGCCGCTCCATGGTGGCGGGCAGCGGCCCCCAGGTCTCCACGGCGCTGTTGCCGCTGGCCTGGATGCGCTTGGCCACCGAGTCGAGAAAGGCCAGCGCCGTGTCGGCTGCCGGTGCCTCGGCGCGAAACAGGGCCATGCCGGTGACCGGTGGCATGTGCGCGGCCTGGCGTTCGGCCAGGGCGGCCTGCGCAAACGCCGGATAACCCCGGTTAATAAGCAGCTGCAGCAGTGGGTGATCGGGGTGGCAGGTCTGGATCGCCACTTCACCGGGGCGTTCATGGCGCCCGGCACGCCCGGCAACCTGCACGATCAGCTGTGCCATGCGCTCGCTGGCGCGGAAGTCGGTACTGAACAGCCCGTGGTCGGCATCGAGGATGCCCACCAGCGTCACGTTGGGGAAGTGATGTCCCTTGGCCAGCATCTGGGTGCCCAGCAGGATGCGGCCTTCACCGCTATGCGCCTGTTGCAGCAGGCGATCCAGCTCGCCCTTGCGTCGTGTGGTGTCGCGATCGATGCGCACGCGGGTGACACCCGGGAAGTGTGCGTCCAGCGCCTGCTCGACCCGTTCCGTACCCTGTCCAAGCGGGTGCAACTCGCTGCCCTGGCACTCCGGGCAGGTGGTGTCGACCGGTCGCTGGCTGCCGCAATGGTGGCAGTGCAGCTGGCCGTCGTGCTGGTGCCAGGTCATGCGCGCATCACAGCGCTTGCACTCGGCGATCCAGTCACAGTGGTAGCACATCAGGGTCGGCGCGAAACCGCGCCGGTTGAGGAACAGCAGGACCTGGTCGCCGGCATCGAGGTGCCGGCGCATGCCCTGTATCAACGGTTGTGACAGGCCGTCCTCCAGTGGCAGCTTGCGGACATCGAGGACATGAAAGCTCGGCGGGCGCGCTACCCCGGTACGCTCCGGCAGGTCGAGTTGCCGGTAGCGGCCCTGCCCGACGTTCAGCAGGCTTTCCAGTGACGGCGTGGCCGAGCCCAGCATCACGGGGATGTCCAGCTTGCGGGCACGCCAGATCGCGAGGTCACGCGCTGAATAGCGAAAGCCGTCCTGCTGTTTCAGCGAGGCATCGTGCTCCTCGTCGACGACGATCAGGCCGGGTCTGGCCAGGGGCGTGAAAATCGCCGAACGGGTACCGATGATCACGCCGGCTTCACCGCTGCGCGCCTGCTGCCAGGCGGTCAATCGCTCGTGATCGCTGAGTCCGGAATGCAGCAGGGCCAGTGGGGTGGCGAGTCGCTGCCGAAAGCGCGTCAGCAGTTGCGGTGTCAGGCCGATCTCGGGGACCAGTACCAGCGCCTGCTGCTCACGGGAAAGCACGCGTTCGATCAGTTCGAGGTACACCTCGGTCTTGCCGCTGCCGGTGACGCCGGCAAGCAGAAAGGGTGTAAAGCCGTCCAGTCCCGCGAGCACGGTATCGACGGCCTGTTGTTGTGCCGGGTTGAGGGTGTGCACAGACGCTGCGACGTCGTGGACCTGCGGTTCGCGCGCAAGCACGCACGCCTCGATCCAGCCCTTCTCCTCCAGTGTGTGCAGCACGCTGGCAGAGGCTTCGATGGCCTCGCGGGGTAAGCCGTCGGTGTGCGGTGCCAGCAGGGCGATGACGCTTGCCTGGCGAGCGGCGCGTGTCAGTGTGGCAAGGTCAACTGCGTGACCTGCTGCAGTGAGACGCCAGCCGCTGATGTCCGTCACGGTTGCAGACTGGCCGCGTCGTAACAGTGCGGGCAGTGCGCTGCTGACGGCATCGCCAATCGGGTGATGATAGTAGTCGCTGGCCCACTGCACCATGTCGAGTACATCACGACTGACCACCGGCGTTTCATCAAGCAGCGCCAGTGCGCGTTTCAGTTTATGTGATTCGATGTCGGATTCGGTACTGGTCGAGAGCAACACACCGATCACGGTGCGTCGTCCAAACGGAACGCGTACCCGCACACCGGCTTGCAGTGCTGCGCGATCGATTTTCGCGGGTGGCAGGTAATCAAAACTGCGATGCAGCGGTGAAGGCACCGCGATTTTCAGGATGAGATTGTTCAACCTACACGCTTCGCGGACAGGGTGAGTAAAAAAAAGCAACTTTAGCGGTCATGGTTGATAGTCTTTATTACCAAATGAAGCTAAGCCCTTCATCTAATTAGGACACGTTTGTTATCCACAAAAGCTGTGGATAACTCTGTGGATGAAATGGGGTAAAGTGACTCAAGTACCTATTTTTCTAGTGTTCGGTGTTAGATTGTCCAATTTTGTACCATAAAAATAAATCTATATAAAACAATGAATTGTAGTTAATTATAAGTTTCTTATATACCTGCCTAGCCGATGTGTTGCAGAAAAACGTCAGCTGTTTTCCGGCTGTGTATAAGCCCGTTGATCTTGAATGACTCCAGTCCTGATATACAACCCCTATTTTTACAGTGTTTGGTGTGTTTCAGGGGCTGGATGCCGGCCGCCGGGCAGGCAGATTTGACTGCAGGAAGACCCGAAATTCTGGCGAATAATAGCACCGAAATTTGTTAACGCGGGACGTGTTTCGGGTTTCCGAAACCCGCAAATAAAATACGCCGCATCCTTGCGGCGTATGGTGGCGTACGGAGGGAGGAGTACTGAAAAACGCCACTGAGTACAGGCTAGCGAATGCCGCCCGGCGTGTATATCGGACTGAAGTACAGGGGTGCCCCTAGAGTCCTTTCACGGCCTCGATCAGTTCACCCACCATCGCCTGGCCATCACCGTACAGCATGCGCGTGTTGTCACCGAAAAACAGTGCGTTCTCTACACCGGAGAATCCCTTGCCCTGGCCGCGCTTGATGACAATGACGTTCTTCGCATGGTCGGCGTTCAGGATGGGCATACCGTAGATGGGGCTGTCCGGGTTGGTGCGTGCCATCGGGTTGACCACGTCATTGGCACCGATCACCAGTGCGACATCGGTCTGCGGAAACACCGGGTTGATCTCATCCAGGTCATAGAGGCGCTCGTAGGGGACGTCGGCCTCGGCCAGCAGCACGTTCATGTGGCCCGGCATGCGACCGGCCACCGGGTGGATGGCGAACTTGACGTCTACACCGCGGTCCAGCAGCATTTTCATCAGCTCCTTGATCTTGTGCTGTGCCTGCGCCACCGCCATACCGTAGCCGGGAATGATGACGACCCGTTCGGCGTAGGCCATCATGACACCCGCGTCAACGGCATCGATCGGCTTCATGCTGCCTTCCACGCTGTCGGCCTCGGTGCTGCCGCTGCTACCGAACGAGCTGAACAGCACATTGCCAATCGAGCGGTTCATGGCCCTGGCCATCAACTGCGTCAGCAGGGTACCGGCGGAACCCACCACGGTACCGGCGATGATCATGGCGGCGTTATTGAGCACGAAGCCCTCGAAGGCCACGGCAAGCCCCGTCAGGGCGTTGAACAGCGAGATCACCACGGGCATGTCGGCGCCGCCGATGGGTGCCGCCATGAGGATGCCGTAGGCCAGTGCCGCCACAAAGAAGATCAGGATGATCGTGCCGCTGAATTCACCCTGGATCACCAGCAGGGCACCGAAGCCGACGGCCACCAGCAACACCAGGATGTTGAAGACCTGCTGGCCCGGGAAGCGCAGCGGGCGTTGCAGCCAGCCCTGCAGCTTGGCAAAGGCGATCAGTGAACCCGAGAATGACACCGAGCCGATCAGGCCGCCAAGTACCGCCAGCGTCAGGAATGTCTGTGAATGGAATTCACCCCGCAGCAACTCGACCGCGGCAATGGCCCCGGCGGCACCGCCACCCATACCGTTATACAGGGCGATCATCTGTGGCATGTCGGTCATGGCGACCCGCTTGCCTGACCAGAAGGCGGCTACACCACCGACAAAGATCGCGGTGGTCATCAGCACGAGGTTTTCCATCCCCGGGTAGAAGAAGGTGACCAGCGTGGCGACCAGCATGCCGACGCCGGCCCAGACGATGCCGTCGCGCGCCGTGAGCGGTGAACTCATACGCTTCAGGCCATAGATGAACAGGAAGGCCGCGACGAAGTAACTGATCTGTATCAGGGTATCCATCAGCCGGTCTCCTTCTTGTCACGCTTGAACATCTGCAACATGCGCTCGGTGACCACGTAGCCGCCGACCGCGTTACCGGCCGCCAGGGCCACGCCGATAAAGCCGATGATCAGTTCCAGTGTGGTGTGGGCATGCCCCATGGCGACCATGGCGCCCACCAGCACGATGCCATGGACAAAGTTGGAGCCCGACATCAGCGGGGTATGCAGGATGACCGGCACGCGGCCAATGATTTCATAGCCGGTGAACGCGGCCAGCATGAAGATATACAGCGCGGTCATGCCTTCTATCATGATGGGTCTCCCTCGATTCGCTCGCGCGTGAGGTCATGCACGATCTTGCCGTCCCGGGTGAGGACACTTGCCGCGACCACCTCGTCATCCCAGTCCGGGCTGAGTTCACCGTCGTGGACAATCAGCGACAGGAAGTTGAACAGGTTCCTGGCATACATCTCGCTGGCATGCACCGGCATCATGGCCGGGACATTGAGCGGGCCGTAGACCATGACCAGTTCGTGGCCGAAGGACTCGCCCGGAATGGTGAGCTCGCAGTTGCCGCCGCTGTAGGCGGCGAGGTCGATGATGACGGCGCCGGGCTTCATCTTGTCCACCATGGCGCTGGTAATGATCTTGGGGGCCTGCCGGCCGGGCACGGCGGCGGTGGAGATGATCGCATCGGCCTCGGCCACGTGCTGCGCCAGGATCTCCATTTCCTGGCGTTTTTCCTCGTCAGACAGCTCGCGGGCATAGCCGCCTTCGCCGACGGCGTTGACCTTGACGTCGACAAAGCGGGCGCCGAGTGATTCGACCTGTTCGCGGGTCTCCGGTCGCACGTCATAGGCCTCGACACTGGCGCCCAGGCGTTTTGCGGTCGCAATGGCCTGCAGGCCGGCCACGCCGACACCGATGACCAGCACCTTGGCCGGTCGGATAGTCCCGGCGGCCGTTGTCAGCATGGGAAAGAAACGTGCCGTCTGGCTGGCTGCCATCAGGGCTGCCTTGTAACCGGCGATCGATGCCTGTGAGGACAAGGCGTCCATGTTCTGGGCGCGCGAGATGCGCGGTACCAGTTCCATGGCAAATCCGGTGATCTTGCCATCACGCAGGGCGCAGATCCGCTCGTCAAATTCATGCGGGTGAAGAAAGCCGATGACGATCGTGCCCTCGCGCAACAGCGCGACATCCTCCGGGACCAGCGGGCTCACCGATAGGACGATATCCGCCTGTGACAGCAGGGCGCTGCGGTCTTCGACGATTTCCGCGGTGGTGTAGTCCCGGTCGCGGTAGTAGGCAGCGCAGCCGGCGCCGGCCTGGATCTGGACCTGAAGCCCGAGCTTGGAAAGCTGCTCGGCGACGACGGGATTCAACGCGACGCGGCGTTCGCCAGGAGTGGTTTCGTGGGGCACAGCAACACGTATCGGCATAGCGATCTCCGCTGCGACTTGTCGTGCTGTTAGCCCGGGGCAAGTTACATTGATTGATTTTGACAGGTACCTGAGTGATCAGGTGGCAGGAATATTAGCGTATTTTAATACCGCAGGGCAATCGGGCTTAACCCCGATAATCGCGTGTATATTGTCCCAGCTGCTTTATCAATAGAACTATTGAGATGCAGGAGCGGCTTGTAGCCGCGAATCGCGCCTGCAAGGCGCTCCTGCGTATCGTTCATCGATGCCTGAAAAAAAACCAGTCGATCAGTCGGCGCCCATTCCCATGTTGATGTAGCCGGTGGGGCAGACCTCGGCACAGATATGGCAACCAATGCAGCGGTCATAGTCCGTGTAGACGTAGCGGCCCATGGTGGCATCGGCCTTGGCGGTGCGCTTGACGGCATCCTGCGGGCAGTAGATCACGCAGTTGTCACATTCGAAGCACATGCCGCAGCTCATACAGCGTTCTGCCTCGGCGCGCACATTGTCTTCATCCAGGCCGCGGAAGCGTTCCTCGAAATGACCCAGTACCTCGTCGGCGCCGACCCCGGTTTCCTCGCGCTTGTTACGCGGGGTGTAGGGGAAGTGCCCGAGATAGAGCATGTCATGCGGAATGATTTCCTGGCGTGAGCGGTCCTCGTAGTTATGCACGGCGTAGCCGGCCTCGTCGGTCCCCCACGACTGGTGATGATCGTAGGCCTGCGGTTCGAGTGAGGTCTCGCGCAGCTTGTCGAGCAGATTGAAGTGGTGCACGTCCACCTTGGGACGGCGGCCCGGTTCTGCACTGTTGAGGTAGCGATCGATGCTGTCGACGGCCACCGAGGCCTGACCGATGGCGGTGGTGAGCAGGTGCGGGCGAACGATATCGCCGCAGGCAAAGTAGCTGGGCTTGTCCGGGAGCTGGTAGAACTTGTCGCAATCGACCAGTCCGCGGCCGTTATCGAACTGTTCCAGTCCGCTGAGGTCGCCGGACTGGCCCACCGCCGGGACGATCAGGTCGCACTCGATATCAAACTCCGAGCCTTCCTTCTCGGTCATCTTGCCATCCGTCCAGTCGACCTCGATCACGCGCAATGCCGTGGCACGGCCGTCCTCGCCGATGACCAGTTCCCTGGGGGCCAGGCTGCCGCGCAGCGTGATGCCTTCCTTCCTGGCCGTGATGCGTTCATGTTCGGCGGCTGGCATGTTCTCGATGGGGCGGCGGTATATAAGTATGACCTCCGAGCCCTCGCGCTTGGCCGTGGTGGCCACGTCGTGCGCGGTCAGGTCGCGGATCACCGACTCGGGGCGGTCGCCCTCGTGCGGTGTATTGATGTGTCCCAGCCGGCGTGCAACCGAGACAACATCCATGGCGGTGTCGCCACCGCCGATGACCACCACCTTGCGGGCCGTGTTCTGCATGCGTCCCTCGTTGAAGGCCGCGAGAAAGGCCACACCGCTGACGCAGTTCGGTGCATCACCACCGGGAATATTCAGGGAGCGGCCCTGCTGGGCACCGATCGCCAGCAGGATGGCATCGTAGTCGTGTTCGAGCTGCTCGAAGCTGATGTCCCGGCCGGCACGTGTCTGCATGTGGACTTCGACACCCATGTCGAGAATGCGCTGGATCTCGCCATCCATGACATCGCGCGGCATGCGGTAGCCCGGGATGCCGTAACGTGTCATGCCGCCGAGTTCCTCGCGTTCATCGAAGATGGCTGCGCCATGTCCGAGCCGGCGCAGCTGGTAGGCTGCTGCCAGGCCGGCAACGCCGCCACCGATGATGGCAACCTTCTTGCCGGTTTCCTGTGCCGGTTTTTCAAAGGAGAGCCTGGCCTGCAGTGCGCTGTCGCCGATGAACTGTTCGACGGAGTTGATGCCGACGAAGTCCTCGACCTCGTTGCGGTTGCAGCCATCCTGGCAGGGCGCGGGGCAGACACGCCCCATGATCGCGGGAAACGGGTTGGCATCGGTGGAGCGCCGGAAGGCGTATTCCTGCCAGTTCATGTCGGCCGGCGGTTTTTCGATGCCGCGCACGATCTGCAACCAGCCGCGAATGTCCTCGCCGGACGGGCAGCTGCCCTGGCAGGGCGGGGTGCGGTGTACGTAGGTCGGGCACTTGTAGGAGGTGTCCTCGTTGAAGATATCCTCGGACCAGCGGGTATATTTTTCGTCGTTGTCCCGGTAGCGCCGGAATGTCAGTTTTTCTTCCATAGGAGGGGCGTGCCTTGGTGGCTATTATCAGGGGGGATTTATAGCATTTTAGTCTGTCATATGAAATATGGGCGAATCCTGCAGGTTGCTCAGGACCCCGTCCGCGAGCCGGCGACTCTCTGGTAGAGTTTTTTCGGGCGTGTTAGTCTTTGATTACTTTCGGAATACCGGTGCCGGGCAACCACAGGATTCGGCAGTGGCGGTATTCAACAGGTGCTGAAATGATGGATTTGAGTCACCAGGTGTTGAGAACAGACGTGTCGGGCATGCCGCTTGAATGGGTCGGCTACCAGGACGCGGTGCGTCTCTATCACCTTGACCAGGTCGCCTATACCTGCGGCACCCTGCTGTACCGTATCCACGGCGGCATCTGCGCGAAGACCGGCCGACGCAGCATCATCGACGTCAACTCCATCATTGCCACCCACGGCCGCAACCAGGCACTCAACAAGTTTCGTGACCAGTATTCACCGCCACTGAACAACCCGGCGCTGTTCAAGCGTGACTCCCATGTCTGCCTGTATTGCGGTGAGACCTTTCGTCACCGTGACCTGTCGCGCGATCATGTCACGCCGGTGATCCAGGGCGGTCAGGATACCTGGCGCAACGTGGTTACCGCCTGCCGGCGTTGCAATAACCACAAGGCGGGACGCACACCGGAGCAGGCCGGCATGGAATTACTGGCAGTACCCTTTGTCCCGACGCATGCCGAGTACATCTACTTGCAGGGCCGGCGGGTACTTACCGACCAGATGGAATTCCTGCGTGCGCACTTTCCGCGCAGCAGTCCCCTGCACCAGCGGCTTGCGCTGAACACCTGATCCCGGCTTTACCGTGGTCGAGGACAAGCCGCGCGTCTACCTGATTGACGCCAGTATCTATATCTTTCGTGCCTACTATTCGGTACCGGATACCCTGTATAACGCTGCCGGTCAGCCCATCAATGCGCTGCACGGCTTTGCCGGTTTCCTTGCCGAGTTTCTGGCAGAAGCGGAACCCGAGCACCTTGCAGTGGTGTTCGATGAAAGCCTGACGACCTCGTTCCGCAATGACATCTACCCCGAATACAAGGCCAATCGCGAACAGCCGCCCGAGGCGTTGAAACAGCAGTTTGCCTTCTGCCGTACGCTGGTGCAGTCGCTGGGGCTGGCAAATTTCTCCAGCGATACCTTTGAGGCCGATGACCTGATCGGCACGCTGGCTGCAGGCATGCGTGCACAGGGTTATGCCGTGGTGATACTCAGTGCCGACAAGGATCTTGCGCAGTTGATCGAGGCGCCCGACATGCTCTGGGATTTTGCGCGCAGGCGGCGTCACGGCTTTGCCGATATTCCGCAGTGGCTGGGTGTCGAGGCCTGGCAGGTGGCCGACTGGCTGGCACTGACCGGTGACAGTATCGACAACATACCCGGTGTGCCGGGTATCGGCGCCAAGACCGCGGCAGCGCTACTGGCCGAGTTTGAAACACTCGACAATATTTACCGGCAGATCGATGCGGTGGCGGATGTGAAGATACGTGGTGCAGCACGCATCCAGCGCTTGCTGAAGGAACACCGCGATGCCGCCATGCTGGCGAGACAGTTAACGGGGATCGCCATCGATCCTTCCCTGCAGGTGACGGATCGTGATATCGCACGCCAGTGCGTCCCGGCTGATGAGGTCAGGGCCGCGTGCGAGCAGCTGGGCCTGGGCCGCATGACACAGGCAAAGCTGTCGCGTCTTGTTGAATGAAGTGCCTGTACTGATGCCAAGATTGATGAAATAAATTTCATGAGCCTGCTTGAAGCCATATCAGAAAATATCGCGACGACAACCGGAGTGGATGCCCTTGGCGAACAGCTGGGCTATGTGTCCGGTGGTGATATCAACCAGGCCATGCGCGTGCGCCACGGCGATACGAGCTACTTTGTAAAACTCAACAGTGCTCACATGCTGGATATGTTCGAGGCGGAGGCCGCGGGTCTGCGGGAACTGCAGCGAGCCGACGCCCTGAAAATCCCGCAGCCGGTGTGCTGGGGTGCCAATGATGAATCCGCGTGGCTGGTCATGGAAAACCTGTCACTCGGTGGTCGCGGTAACCCGGTGGCGCTCGGTGAGGGGCTCGCCGCCATGCATCGAATTACCCGGCCACAGTTTGGCTGGTTCAGGAATAACACCATAGGTTCGACACCGCAGTCGAATACGGCCAGTGATGACTGGATCGGGTTCTGGCGAGAGCAGCGCCTGCAGTTCCAGTTGACCCTGGCAGAACGCCACGGTGCGGGCAGCGCCCTGCTGTCGCGCGGCGAGCAATTGCTGGAAGTGTTTCCCGCGCTGTTCGACAGCTACCAGCCCGAGCCGTCGCTGTTACACGGCGATCTCTGGTCCGGTAACTATGCCTACACGGATAACGGCAAGCCTGCCATTTTTGATCCGGCCGTGTATTTCGGTGATCGCGAGGCCGACCTTGCCATGACAGAATTGTTTGGCAGTTTCGGCGGTGATTTTTATGCGGCCTATGAAAACGCCTGGCCGGTTGCCCCCGGCTACAAGACACGCAAGACGCTCTACAACCTCTACCACATTCTCAATCATTTCAATCTGTTCGGTGGTGGCTACGCCAGCCAGGCGCAGGGGATGATGGGCTCGCTGCTGAGTGAGCTGCGTTAAAGACCAACACTCCATCTGCTGCACTCCCGGCCATTCATAAACGTTTATCTCGCACGCATAGCTGTCGCGTCGTCCTGTCGCTGCCCGATCCAGGCATGCAGTTTCACCGGGCTGCGACAAAATGCCGCAAGTAACTAACAGAATTAACTGAATAAAATACTGTATATTGGCTAGTAAGGATTTACTTATTTTGCAAGCAATCGGCCAGGGAGGTAGAGCATGCCTGATTCGATAGAAAATCTTGTCCAGCGCGCCAGTCGATGTCCTGTTGCGTGCTTCTTAAAGGCTGTGCTGCTGGTCAGCTTTTTGTACGCACTGCATGTGGCTGCCTTTCACCAGGGTGACATGTCACACCACAGTTTTACCTTGCTGGTCGATTCAGTGGGATTGCTGGCCGTGCTGACACTGGCACTGCACTGGCTCTGCACCTACCGTCATCTGGGAGAGAAGGACTGATCAGTCCGGCTGGCAGTCATGTCATGAGATAACAGTCGTCTGTGGCGGGCCCCGTTTGCGGCTGCCGTTACTGCTGCCTATTCGTGGAAAGGTGCGCTGAGTTCGTGGACGGCACTGATCAGTGCAGCGGCGTTCTCGGGGTTCACATCCGGCGTGATGCCATGTCCCAGGTTGAATACGTGACCGTTTCCCGTGCCATATTGTTGCAGAATATGCCCGGCCTTTTCCCGAATGACATCCGGGGTTGCATAGAGCACGGCCGGATCCAGGTTGCCCTGCAGGGCAACACGCTCGCCGACACGGTGGCGGGCATCACCGATATCGGTGGTCCAGTCGAGGCCGAGGGCGTCGCAGCCGGTGTCGGCCATGGCCTCCAGCCAGGCGCCACCGCCCTTGGTGAACAGGATGACCGGCACCCTGCGGCCTTCCGCCTCGCGGGTCAGGCCTTCTACAATGCGTTGCATGTATTGCAGGGAAAACGTCCGGTAATCAGCCGGCGTCAGTACGCCTCCCCAGGTATCGAAGATCATCACGGCCTGTGCGCCGGCGGCGATCTGTGCATTCAGGTAACTGGTTACAGAGGCGGCAACGGTTTCAAGCAGCTGGTGCATGAGGCGCGGCTCGCTGTAGAGCATGCCCTTTACCTGTGAGAACGTCTTGGTCGAGCTGCCCTCGACCATGTAGGTCGCCAGTGTCCACGGGCTGCCCGAGAAACCGATCAACGGGATACGGTTGTCGAGTGTACGGCGTATCAATCGCACGGCGTCCATGACATAGCGCAGGCTGTCCTCGGGATCGGGAACGCCCAGCGCCGCTACATCGGCCCGCGAACGTAGCGGTCTTTCAAAGCGCGGGCCTTCGCCTTCAGCAAAGTACAGGCCAAGCCCCATGGCGTCCGGGATGGTGAGGATGTCGGAAAACAGGATCGCGGCATCGAGCGGGAAGCGCTCGAGAGGCTGCATGGTGACTTCACAGGCGAGTTCCGGGTTGGTGCACAGGTTCATGAAACTGCCGGCCTGCTTGCGCACCCTGAGGTACTCGGGCAGGTAGCGTCCCGCCTGGCGCATCATCCACACCGGGGTGACATCGACCGGTTCACGCAGCAGGGCACGGAGAAATCTGTCGTTCTGGAGAGTGGTCATGGGTGGCTATTGTATGTGGGGATAGGGGTTCGTGTAAGGGGGTTTGGTTATTTGAAGGTTCTATTTTCTGGTTTTGCCTCTTCGGGCAACTGCCTGATCTTGATCGGGTCTCGCCCCGATAGGCGAGGTACTTTTCTTTGGCCACCAAAGAAAAGTACCCAAAAGAAAGGTGGCCCCCAGTGGCTTGCCCGCACTTTTAACTACAAGGCTGCTACGCAGCCTTGCCCTGCGCGTCTCGCAAAGCCCGGCGCTCGCGCAACTCGCGATCTCGCTGACGCTCGATTCGCTCAAACAGGGCGCGAGCTTCTCCCGGGCTTTTCTGCGATGCTCGGCTGCGCCAAGGGGTGAGGAATATCAAAACCCAATCGACACTGACTACTACCACCCGATCCCGTAGCTCTCACTGAGTACCGCAGACAATCCGGGATCAGGTGCGTACCTTGTTTGAGCGCAGTGAGCGTTAGCGAGCGCGCGAGTTGTGCGCACCCCCGGATTGGCGAGGAACGCATGGGCAAGGCTGCGAAGCGGCCTTGTAGTTAGGTCCGATGAGGGCTCCGGGTGCACTTCTCTTTGGATACTTTC
>CAJQNP010000186.1 GCA_905479705.1 uncultured Gammaproteobacteria bacterium | reverse complement strand
AAGAACGCCGAGGCGGCGTGTGACTGGTGGTGCTCGGCAAACAGCAGGGTGGGCAGGTCGTGTTTATTGAGACCACCCAGTTCGCCGAGCTGGCGCTTCAGGGTGGCCTTCAGGTAGAGCTTCTCCTTCAACCAGATCGGCATGGCCGCGACAAAGGAGCGGAAGCCGCGCGGCGCGTAGGTCAGGTAGGTCTCCAGCAGGCGCTCGAACTTCACCAGCGGCTTGTCGTAGAACACCACCTCGTCGACCTCGGCCAGTGAAATGCCGGCCTGTGCCAGGCAGCTGTTGATCGCCCCCTCGGGAAAGCGGGCGTCGTGCTTCTTGCGCGAGAAGCGCTCTTCCTGCGCCGCCGCGACCACGGCGCCATCCTGCACCAGCGCGGCTGCACTGTCGTGGTAGTAGGCGGATAGTCCCAATATATTCATCGTGTTGTGTTAGCGGTCCAGGGGGGGGGCGAAGCAGATGCCCGGTGTTCAAGGTGTCGTAGTGTAGTTGTTTTCGACCAGCCAGTTATTAACCTGAGCGAGATCAACGGATGACAGGGTGCCTGCCGCCTGTTTCAGCTCGACTGTATCCAGCAGGTAGTCGTAGCGGGAACGTGCGTAATCACGGCGGGCTTCCAGCAGGTCACGCTGGGCATTCAGGACATCGATGATGGCACGGGTGCCGACCTCGAAGCCGGCCTCGGCAGCCTGTACGGCCTTCTCATTGGAAAGCACGGCATTGTAGAGTGCCTCGACCCGCTTGATGCCGGCGAGCACACCCCGGTAATTGTCGCGGGTCTGGCGCTCCGTGGCGCGCCGCTGCCTGGTGAGTTCTTCCATGGCCTGGTTGTACTCGTAGCGTGACTGGCGCGTCTGGGAAGACACCAGTCCACCCTGGTAGATCGGGATGTTCAGCTCAAGCCCGATGGAACTGTCGTTGCGTTCCAGCGGCAGCACACCGCCGAAGGTATTATCCAGGTAGCTGTAGTCTGCCGTCGCTTCCAGTGACGGGTAGTGCCCGGAGTTTTGTACCTGTATTTCCTGCTTGGCGATCTCGGTTGCGGCCGTGGCCGCCAGCACCAGCGGGTTTTGCTGGTTGGCCGCGTCAACCCATTCATCCAGGTTGACCGGATCGGGTTTCAACAGCGGGATATCTTCCTGCAATATCTCGGGCGCGACGGGCAGTTCACCGGTCAGTTCACGCAGGGCTTCCTCGGCGTCGGAGAGTAACTGTTCAGCATTGATCTCGTTACTGACGGCGATGTCGTAACGTGCCTGTGCCTCCAGCGTGTCGGTAATCGGCGCCAGGCCAACGGCAAACTGTTGCTCGGCCTGTTCCAGGGTGCGGGAGATGGCATCCTTGTCCGCCGTGACAAAGTCAATGTTGTCGTTCGCGGCCAGCACCAGGAAGTAGCGTCTCGCGACGCGCACGATCAGGTCCTGCTGTGCGGCAATCAGCTGCGCGTCTGCCTGCATGACCCGGTTGTCTGCCTGGCTGAGCTGGATGAAACGTTCACGCTGGTAGAGTGTCTGGCGCAGGCCAATGCTGTAAATCTGGTTGGTCGAGTAATTCGTCTCGCCCTCGTTGCGCGGATCGAAACGCTCGCGCGAGACATCGCCACCGATACCGATGTTGGGCAACAGCGCGGACCGCGCCTGCGGCACGATCTCGAGGGCGGCACTGTGGGCCTCGAGGGCTGCCTGGTATTGCGGGTCAGAGACAAGGGCCTGCTTGTAGACCGAGATCAGGTCATCGGCGCGGGTTGTTCCGCTGATGGTCAGCAGAATACACAGCAATATTCGCCAGGTGTTATTGTGGGTAGCCGTCTTCATGCGGGTGCTAGTATGTCGCCAACTGCGGGTCGGTGTCACGTGCCCAGGCATCCAGGCCGCCGCGCAGGTTGACGATGTTTTCAAACCCCTGGTGCTCGAGGAACAGGGCGACCTGGCGGCTGCGAATGCCATGGTGGCAGATGACGATAATCTCCTGCGCCGGATCGAGTACATCGAGCGACTGCGGTATCTCGCGCATCGGAATCAGCCGTGAATTCTCGAGGTGTACCAGCTTGTATTCCCAGGGCTCGCGCACATCCAGTAGCAGGGGCGGCACGCTGGCCTGCTCCAGGTAGGCCCGGCACTCATCCGTGGTTAGTTCACGCACGCCCTGTTACCAGCGGTGGATCTAGAATGTGAATGCTTGCGGCTGTGCTGCATTCTGCAGCGGGGGGATGCAGGTCTCCAGCAGGCTTTCGCGCGACCAGTTATTCTCGTCGATGCGGGTGATCAGACAGGCCTCCATGATCGGCAACTCGCCGCTGATGACAAACAGGCGGCCGCCGACGGCGAGGTTCCTGTAGAACTGTTGCTGCAATACCGGGATGGAACCGGTGACGGCAATCGCATCGAAGCGTTCATCGGAATCAATACCGCTGGCGGCATCGGCCGTGATCAACGTGACGTTGTCGATCGACTGCGCCTGCAGTGCCTCCCCGGCAGCGGCAGTAAAGTCCGCGTGGATGTCGTAGCTGGTGACATGCTGGCCCAGCCGGGCAAGGCAGGCGGTCAGGTAACCGCTGCCGGTCCCGATCTCGAGAACCCGATCGGTCGGCGTGATGGCAAGGGCCTGCAACAGGCGCCCTTCCAGCTTGGGTGCCATCATGACCTGGTCATGGCCGAGCGGGATGCTGGTATCGGCGAAGGCCAGTGAACGGTAACGTTCCGGGACAAACAGTTCACGGGGCACCGCGTTCATGGTGTCCAGTACCTGTGGATCGAGCACGTCCCAGGGGCGTACCTGCTGCTCGATCATATTAAAGCGTGCCTGCTCGATATTTGTCTGATTCATGTGAGTGTTACATCTCAAACCGGAATGAATGGCGGCCAAGGGTACGGTGTTTGCCGCGTGCTGGCAATGATCTGACCGGGATACATGGTGTGAAGTACAATAAAAACAGTTGGTTATAAGTGACTGGCGCGATTTTAATGTTGCAAATCCGGGGCCCATTGGTTACCGTGTAGCCCGGCTGGGGGTGCCCCGACGGGCTGAGATACACCCTTGGAACCTGATCCGGTTAATGCCGGCGTAGGGAAGCTTGAAGTCTGTCTGACGCGA
>CAJQNP010000185.1 GCA_905479705.1 uncultured Gammaproteobacteria bacterium | reverse complement strand
ATTCCGTTTTCATCCTGTACAGATAGTTGCCATTGCTCTTTTTCTATCTTCCTGGCAATGACAATTAAATTAACTCCGCCCTTTATTACCTCCTTGAACAATATCGCATCCACTGCACCTGCTATATCTTCCATGATATTTTCTCCTGGTTCTTAATAATTCCTTGTACGTATCCACCATCAGAAGGCCTGAAAGTCAGACTTGTCTTACAACTTTTAGGCCATGTTTGTATCGTGATCATACGGGTATCAATCACCTGGCCTCAGGTTACACGGCCCAAATGGAATTACAAACATGACACGCAATCGTTACGGAGAAAAAACGTTTATTGGTTCAAGCACGTGATGCGATACGGGTGAGGCATTACAGCCTGGGTACCGAGCAAACATATCTTCAGTCGATTCGCAGGTATATTTTTCATAACAAGCGTCACCCGGATGTATCAACGACAATGATATACACCCACGTACTGAACAAGACTGTGCGCGGTGTTCACAGCCCGCTGGACCAGGTGCAGGTGAAGCGTACTGTTCGCTAGAACACCGACGCACTCAACTCGTGCACTGCCGTCAGCATTTCCGCATCGTCTGTTAACGCCTCGGCAATACAACTGCGACACGCCACCACCGGATTTACACCATCTGCAATCAGTTTCGCCGCATGCACCAGCAGCCGGGTACTTGCGCCCTCTTCCAGTCCACTGCCTTTCAGGTTGCGCGTCATCTGTGCAAACTGGATGAGCTGCTCGGCCGTCGCCTGGTCAACACCGGTTTCATTCATCAGGATCTTTGCTTCCAGTTTTGCCGACGGGTAGTCGAACTCCAGCGCCACGAAGCGTTGCCGGGTACTCTGCTTCAGGTCCTTGAGCACGCTCTGGTATCCGGGGTTATAGGAAATCGCCATGCAGAATTCAGGACCGGCCTCGACGACCTCGCCGAGTTTCTCCATGGGCAGCACGCGGCGGTCGTCGGCCAGCGGGTGAATCACCACGGTGGTGTCCTTGCGGGCCTCGACGATCTCGTCGAGGTAGCAGATCGCGCCGTTGCGCACGGCACGGGCCAGCGGGCCATCGACCCAGACGGTCTCCCCGCCGGTGACCAGGTAGCGGCCCACCAGGTCGGAGGCGGTCAGGTCGTCATGGCAGGAGACGGTGATCAGTGGCAGTTTCAACCGCCAGGCCATGTGCTCCATGAAGCGCGTCTTGCCACAGCCGGTCGGCCCCTTGAGCAACACAGGTAGTTGATTTTTATAGGCGGCCTCGAAAACGGCCAGCTCGTCACCGACCGGTTCGTAGTAGGGTTCTTCCTCGATAAAGAATTCTTCAGGTTTCAGGGCACGGACGCTCACGGCCACTCCTCGCTATTAAATTAAGTTTGTAGTCAATCGGCTGGCGCGTCTTGCAGCGACCAGCGGGTGACATTAAAGCATATTCGCGGCTACAAGCCGCTCCTACTCGCCCGGCGGGGAACCGGGCAAACGCAACATCAGCGGATTCTGCCAATATCTGCCGGACAGGGTCAGTTCCTACCGACCATCCGACGGTCGAGAAACCCCGTAGTCACTAACCTTATATATAGATTCTATTTCTGCATCGTAAAATTCGATAGAATCTCCCTCCCGCGGTATATGGCGCATATATAGAAGAATGTGTATCGTTATTGCGCTGTTTGATCCCGGTTGGCACATACGCATCCCCGGCAACACCTGCCAGGCGCTGCACCCCTGCAATTCCCGGGGATACCGGTAAAAAACATAAAGAATTCATACTGTTATCTACGCCCTGTGGCGTACATTGGAGGCCATCAATGTCGGATGTTATCGCAACCAACCAGACCATTCTGGTGGTGGGAGGCGGCATCAGCGGTGTCACCGCTGCCATCGAAGCTGCCGAGTGTGGCAAGCAGGTCATACTTGTCGAAAAGAACCCGTCCCTCGGCGGCCGGGTAAGCCAGCTCTACAAGTATTTCCCGAAGCTGTGTTTCCCGTCCTGCGGCATGGAGATCAACCTGCGCCGCATGAAGGCCAACCGCAACCTGAATATCCTGACCATGACGGAGGTCTCTGCGGTCAGTGGTGAGTCCGGCAACTACAGTGTCACGCTGAAAACCAGCCCGCGCTACGTCAACGAGAACTGCACCGCCTGCGGCGAGTGTGAAAAGGCCGTTGAGTCCGAGTTCGACAGCGAGTACGACTACGGTATGAAGAAGCGCAAGGGCGCCTACCTGCCGTTCAACATGTCCTACCCGCAGCGCTACGTGATCGACCCGGCCATGATCGGCACACCCGACGCGCAGAATGCCAAGAACGCCTGCAAGTACGGTGCTATCGACCTCGACATGCAGGAAAGCGAGACCACGCTGACCGTGGGCGCGATTGTCTGGGCCACCGGCTGGCAGCCCTACGACGCCGACAAGATTCAGCCCTATGGCCATGACCGCTACGACAACGTCGTCAGCAGCGTCGAGTTCGAACGCATGCTCGACCCGTTTGGCCCGACCGGTGGCAAGATCGTGCGCCCGAGCGACGGCAAGGAAGCAAAGGACGTGGCCTTCATCCAGTGTGCCGGTTCGCGTGACCGTAACCACCTGAGTCACTGCTCACGCATCTGCTGCATGGCTACCCTGAAACAGACCACCTACCTGCGCGAGAAGTACGCCGACGACTTCAAGGCCAGTGTCTACTACATTGATATCCGCGCCATCGACCGCATCGACGACTTCTACCAGAAGGTACAGGACGACGAGAACGTCAGCTTTATCAAGTCCAAGGTCGCCAGCATCACCGAGGACAAGGACACCGGTAACCCGGTGCTGCACGGTGTCGACACCGAGGGCTACAACCGCTACGACAACCCGCATGATCTCGTCGTGCTCGCCGTGGGCATGGAGCCGAGCGTGTCGAAAGACAGCTTCCCGATCGACGTCGTTGTCAACGACAGCGGCTTCATCGAGGCCGACGAAAAGAACGGCGGCATCTTCGCAGCCGGTTGTTCATCCGACGCGCTGGACGTGAACCGCGCGGTACAGAGTGCAACGGCAAGTGCATTGCGCGCAATCCAGGTGGTGAACCGGGTTGCAGGAACGGAGGGTTAAACAGTGTCAGACGAAATCAAAGTAGGCGCCTATATCTGCAAGGGTTGCGGCCTGGGCGAACGCCTCGACTGCGGCCAGCTGGCCACCATCGCCGAGCGCGAGGGCAAGGCCAACCTGGTGCGCGAACACGACTTCCTGTGCAACGCCGAGGGTGTTGCCATGATCCAGAACGACATCGACAACGAGGGTGTCAACAAGGTGATGATCGCAGCCTGCTCGCGTCGCTCCAAGACCGAGGCCTTCAACTTCGAGAACGTCGCCATCAGCCGCGCCAACCTGCGTGAAGGTGTGATCTGGGTGCGTCCGGACGAGGACGAGGCCCGCGAGCTTACCCAGGAAATGGCCGCTGACTACGTACGCATGGGTTGTGCCGAGATCAAGTACATGACCCTGCCGCACGTCAGCGAGGAAGCTGCCAGTAACAACAGCCTGCTGGTCGTTGGCGGCGGCATCGTCGGTATGACGGCGGCCATTGAAGCCGCGGCTGCCGGCTACCCGGTCACCCTCGTCGAGAAGGGTGGCGTGCTCGGTGGCAGTGCCCACGACGAGTACAAGCGCATCCCCGAGTCCATGCCCTATGCCGACCCGGAAGATACCGGCGTCGCCGACATGGTCGCGAAGGTCCAGGCTGACAGCAAGATCACCGTGCACCTCAACTCCACCACCACCAAGACCAGCGGTGCACCGGGTCGTTTCTCGGCGGATATCTCCACCGAGTCCGGTTCCACCACCACGGAAAACTTCGGCGCCATCATCATGGCCTCGGGCGCGCGTAACTACGACGCCAGCCAGCTGCCGGAACTTGGATATGGCAAGACCCCGGACGTGGTCGACCAGGCCGGTCTCGAGAAGCTGGCGATGGAGGCCAACGGCGGCCCGATCAAGCGTCCGTCAGACGGCAAGGAAGTCGGGAACGTGGTGTTCGTGCAGTGCGCCGGCCAGCGTTCCACCGAGGAAGGCCACCTGCCCTACTGTTCCGGTCACTGCTGCCTGACCTCCATCAAGCAGGCGATGTACTTCAAGGACCAGAACCCGCAGATTGACACCAACATCATCTACTCCGACCTGCGTACCCCGGGTGCCGGCGGTGAGGACTTCTATCGCAGCGGTCAGCAGAAGGGCATTACCTTTACCAAGGGCAAGGTCAGCGAAGTCACTGTTGGCGCCAACGGCCCCGAGGTCAAGTTCAACGACCTGATCCTCGACCAGCAAGTCAACGAAAAGGCCGACCTCGTGGTACTGGCCACCGGCCAGATTCCGAACTCCGGCGTCGACATCGATCTGCCGGTCGCGGCTGCCGACGAAGACGTCGACCTGGACAATCTCGTCCCGGAAGTAAAGGTCGACTCCATCCTCAACCTGACCTACCGCCAGGGCCCGGACCTGCCGCACCTGAAGTACGGCTTCAACGACTCGCACTTCATCTGCTTTCCGTATGAAACCCGCCGCACCGGTATCTACTCCGCCGGTCCGGTACGCCGTCCGATGGACATGGCGCAGGCCAAGGAAGACGCCACCGGCGCGGCCCTGAAGGCCATCCAGGCACTGGAGAACGCCAAGCTTGGCCGCGCCGCGCACCCGCGCTCCGGCGACCTGTCGTTCCCGAGCTTCCGCAAGGAAGGCTGCACACAGTGCAAGCGCTGCACGGTGGAATGCCCGTTCGGCGCCATCGACGAGGACGAGGAACGTTACCCGCAGTTCAACGAGGCACGCTGCCGCCGTTGCGGTACCTGCATGGGCGCCTGCCCGGTACGCGTCATCTCCTTCGAAAACTACTCGGTCGAAACCGTCGGCCAGCAGCTGAAGAACGTCGATATCCCTGACGAGTTCGACGAGAAGCCGCGCATCCTGGTACTGGCCTGTGAAAACGACGCCTACCCGGCGCTCGACATGGCCGCGCAGAACGGCAACCATTATTCGCCGTTTGCCCGCGTCATCCCGGTGCGCTGCCTCGGCTCCGTGAACACCATCTGGGTAACCGACGCGCTCAACAGCGGCTACGACGGCATCATCCTGATGGGTTGCCAGAAGGGCGAGAACTACCAGTGCCACTTTGTGAAGGGTTCCGAGATTGCTCATGTCCGCATGAGCAAGATCGACGACACGCTGCAATCGCTCAGCCTCGAGGAGGAACGCGTCTCTACCTACGAGGTCGCGATCACCGACATCGAGCGGGCACCGCAACTCATTAACGACATGGCCGAGACCGTTGAAAGAGTCGGTATGAGCCCCTTCAAGTTCTAGGAGAAAATCATGACTGATGCAAACCAACAAATGGTCGAACAGTACCGCAACAACTTTCTCCGTGAAGTGGAGGACAACGTCGAGGAAGGCGAATGGGTAAAGATGTGCATGCAGTGTGGCGTGTGCTCCGGCTCCTGCCCGCTGGGCCCGCACTGGGATCACCCGCCGCAGGAACTGTTCATGATGATCCGTGCCGGCAAGCGTGACGAAGTACTGCAATCCTCTTCCATGTGGATGTGTACTTCCTGCTACAACTGCATTGTGCGTTGCCCGCGGGAACTGCCGATCACCCACATCATGCACGGCCTCGCGCATTATGCGAAGCGCCTCGGCATTGCACCCAAGGAACAGCCGACCAGCAAATTTGCGCAGCTGTTCTGGAATAACCTGACCAAGACCGGTCGTGTTAACGAACTACGGCTGGGACTGGCACTGTATTTCATGAACGGCATTGGCGAGGGTATCAAGACCTCCCTGAAGATGCAGAAAATCGGCCTCGGCATGTTAATGACCAAGCGCCTCACCCCGATGGAACTGATTGGCGGCCACAAGTGCAAGGAC
>CAJQNP010000184.1 GCA_905479705.1 uncultured Gammaproteobacteria bacterium | reverse complement strand
CATGGCGCCGCGCTCCCGAATGATATGAAAGATATTGCGTGCATCGTGGGCCAGCCGGGTATGATCTACCGGCTTGTGGGGCGGATCGTGCAGCTCCGGAAAGTCCAGGCTTGAGATCGCAAACAGATCGCGCATCGCCATCATGGACTCAACTCCGAATACATCGGCCTCCTCGTCGAGTCCCATTTCGGCGGCCAGCATGCCCCGGTGAACGGGATTCATGTTCTGTTCGACCTGCAGACGGACAATGGGTGCAAAATGACGGTCACGCAGTTCGGTCTCGATCATTGCCAGCAGGTCATCTGCCTCTTCTTCCTCCAGCTCCACGACCGCATTGCGGGTGACCCGGAACAGCTCGCAGGAGGTGATCTCCATGCCAGGGAAAAGCAGATCGAGGTTATTGCTGACGACATCTTCCAGTTTTACATGGATGTTGGTGCCATCAACCTGCAGGAACCTTGGCGCAATTCCTTTCACCATCGGCACCTTGACGCGCGCGTAGTGCGAGGCACTGCCCCCCGGGTAGCGCAGGGTAACCAGCAGGTTCAGGGCGAGATTGGAGATAAAGGGGAATGGATGCCCGGGGTCCATGGCCAGTGGTGTAAGCAGCGGGAAGATATTTTCGACAAATTTGTCCCGCAGCACCCTTTTTTCATTCGCTTTCAGTTCGTTATAGCGGCTCAGGCAGATGCCTTTTGCGCCCAGCAGATCATGAAGTTCACGATAGATCCGGTTTTGTTCCACGTGTGTATCGCGTACGATCTTGTGGCTTTCGCGGAGCTGTTCCAGCGGTGTTCGGCCATCAACCGCTGGCGTGCGAATGCCCGCGGCAATCTGTTGCTTCAGGCCGCCAATGCGCTTCATGAAGAATTCATCGAGATTGCTGCTCACAATCGCAAGGAACTTGACACGCTCCAGCAGGGGAGTAGCGTCATCTGCTGCCATATGCAGTACGTGACGATTGAATTCCAGCCAGGTCAATTCCCGGTTCAGGTAGAGTTCCGGGGCATCCAGGTTGATCGCAGAGGCAGGTTTCCTGCGGGCGACAGGTGTGGCCTTCCTGGGGCTGCGGGTGCGTGTCGATGCCTTTTTCTTGCGGGTTTTAGGGCTGGCTGCGGTGCGTTTGGCTGTTGATGCAGGTCGACCCTTGCGCGGTGCGGGTTTATCCATTGTTCAGTTTGTCTCCCATGGCCTGTCAGGCAAAACTAGCAGTTTGCAATGACTGGCTACTTGATCCGTATCAATATAATGGAAATATACAGTTGTTAATGTAACCTATTCATCCTCGCATGTTTAGCAAATCAGGGTGCGCATATGGCTGCTGCCGATGCGGATAACAGGCGCCGGCGGGGTGTCAGGGCTATCCGGACGTAACACTATGGAAAATTATTTTCCGGGATTGATCCAGCAATGGGAGGCCATCCAGGCCTTCTTTATATTTGATGCCGCGCGCCTGGCGGAACCCGACATGGTCGCCCGCCTGGCTATCCAGGTGTTGCTGCTGTTTGGCTCTGCCTTCTTTTCCGGGTCGGAAACCGCCCTGTTTTCCCTGTCCCGTCTGGACCTGCAGAAGCTGCGCAGGGAACATAACCCGCATGCCGAGACCCTGCATGAGTTACTGGACCAGCCACGGCGGCTGATTATCTCGATCCTATGCGGCAATGAGCTGGTCAACATTGCCGCCGCTGCCAATATGACCGGCATCGTGGTGACCCTGTATGGCGTCGAACGTGCAGGCTGGATCACTATTCTCGTCATGGTCCCCCTGTTGCTGCTGTTTGGTGAGGTAACCCCCAAGACCATCTCGGTTTCAAACCCGGTGCGTGTCAGTACCGGGATGGTTGCAGCCCCCATGAGCGTCTGGGTTCGCCTGGTTGCACCGCTGGTCTGGACCATCCGCGGTGTTGCCGACCGCATTACCACCCTGATAGTCGGTGAAGAAAAGGCCGCCGAGAACATCCTTCATCTGGATGAGTTCCGAACCCTGGTGGAGGAGGTTTCCCGGGAAGGGGAACTCAATGCGACCGAGCGTGCCCTGATTTACAACCTGCTGGAAGCGGGTGACACGGAGGTTGTCGAGATCATGACCCCGCGGACGCGCACGGCGTTTCTGAATGTGGGCATGACGATCCCGGAAATGATCCAGCAGTTCCGCAGTTTCCGGCACCCGCGGGTCCCGGTATACCGCGCGCACCGTGACAACCTGGTGGGATTTGTCCACGCAGAGGATATCCTGCGGCTGGTTCTCGATGATGCTGACCTGTCGAAACTGGCCCTGGATGACATCATGCATTCCCCGGTGGTGGTCCCGCTTACCAAGAAGGTTGACGAGATGTTCGACTTCTTTACGGCCAATAACGCCCGTGCCGCGGCAGTGCTGAACGAGTTTGGCGGGGTGGAGGGCTTTGTCACCATGAAGGATGTGCTGACTTTCATATTTGGCCAGATTTCCGGTGATGTCGAGGGCCAGGAGCTGTACCACGAACGTGACGAGGATTCCTACGAGGTCGACGGTGACATGAAGCTGACCGATTTCAATAATCTGAGTAACTTCGGGATTGAAGACCCCCGCATGACGACGATAGGCGGCGTTGCCTTTCGCCACCTGGACCGTCTGCCCAGGGTGGGGGACAGCATCAGTATCGAGGATATGAGTATTACCGTCCTGGAAATGGATGAACACCGCATCGCCCGCGTCAGGGTGAGCCGCGGCATTCGCGATGAAGAGACGCTTGCCACGGAAGCGCAAGCCGGGTCCATCGATGAAAACGAGACGACCGCTGGACTGCCGGATGACAGGGTGGCTGAACCGGACGATGAAGGACACATCACTGCTGGCAATCAGTCGCCCGCTGATGACGCGCATCCCCTGACTGCCGGTGCAGGGGATGAAACCGGCAACCCTGATCACAAGGTCGTTCACTGACCACTGGAGAATCGCTGATGGAATATCTGATTATGTTGCTGGTGATGGTGTTGCTCCTGTTGCTGAAGGGTTTTTTCTCGGGTTCGGAGATCGCCCTTGTTAACGCGGACAAGTTCAAGTTGCGCCACAAGGCGAACCAGGGGAATCGGGGGGCACAGCTGGTGCTGAAACTGTTCGAGACACCGGATGTGCTGCTGGGAACAACCCTGGTAGGGACCAATATAGCGACCATCGTTCTGACGACACTCGGGACGATGCTGATGATCAGCACCTTTGGTCAGCTGGGCGACCTGTATGCCGTGCTGCTGTTTACCCCGTTGTTCCTGGTGCTGGGCGAGATCGTGCCCAAGAGCGTGTATCAGCAGAAATCCAACGAGTTCGCACCGGTGCTCGTTTATCCGCTGAAGGTGTTTTCCATATTGTTCTATCCCCTGGTGTTTGTGTTTTCCCGCGTTGCTCGCCTGTGCGCACGCCTCGTGGGTGGCGGCAAGACCGAGCAGAATGTCTTTATTACCCGGGAACAGATGCGCATGGTTGTGGACATGGCCGATCGCGGGGCCAATGTAGATGTTTTTGACCGCGTGCGCATCAAACGTGTCATTCGCTTTGCGGAGACCTCGGTTGGCGAGGCCATGATACCGGTTGCCGAGCTGACGGCGATCAACCGTAACCGGGATACCCGCAGCGCCATTACCCTGGTGCGCAGGCGTGGCTATAACCGGCTCCCGGTATATAGCCGGAATATCAGCAACATCGTGGGTATCGTGACACTGACAACCTGGGACCTGATGGACGAGGATCTGCCGGATCGTCCCCTGGAAGAACTCATCAAGCCTGCCCACTATGTTTCGCCCTACCAGACCATCGACCAGCTGCTGCCGGTGTTGCGTAACCGGGATGATCACATGGCCATCGTGGTGAACGAGTTCGGGTCCGCCATCGGCATGATTACCATGGAGGATATCCTGGAAGAAGTGGTCGGCGAGATCGATGTCGGTTATGACTTCGAGGAATACCTGCCGCGGCGCAAGCGAATCTTTGAAATGCTGGATGAAGAGACCTATCTCATGGATGCGCGCCTGCCTATCTCGGAAGTCAACGAGGTGCTGGGTACCAGTCTGCCGGCCGTGGAGTCACATACCATTGGTGGCCTGATCATGGCCAGGGTGCGGCATATACCCGTCGAAGGGGAATTCATCGTGGAATCGGGCTTCAAGTTTACCGTGACCGAGGCAACCGAACGGGCAGTGGTGAAATTGCGCGTTGAGCCGGCGTAGGTAACCCTGATTCATTCATATTTCGTCATTCCCGCGAAAGCGGGAATCCAGTAACACACTGACTGGCAGTCACTGGATGACTCGCTGCGCACGCCCTGCGGGCCGCCCTCCAGGCGTTCAACGCGCTGTGCGCTTTTGTCCGGACTTCCGCTCGGCAATTGCTCCTGCATTGCCCTACCGCCTACATCCCTGTAGGCGTACGCTTCGCCCGGAATGACGAATTAATCAGAGTAGGAAAATTGAGCAGATAGCATGTTCACTTTAGCGGGTCGCCGGGATAGCTGTTGACGCTGTTTCTGCCAGCCCCGGCTTTCGGAGACTGCTTCCAATCGTCATCAGGTCACAGCACATCCGTTTCCGTGCGATTGTCATTGAACCGTTTCGGTCGCGGGTTGTGTTTAGTTGCTTCAGGCAATGTGTCATACTTGCAGGCATTGAGCGTTGTGTAAGCAGGGCTTGTTCAATCGAACGCAGAAAATGCCAGGAAAAGAATGCCATGGCAGAACATACAGCTTGTTCATCCAGGGCTGCCGCGTCCGCGGAGTAAGCAGGGACAGAGAGCTGTCCTGTCGTTTGTATTAACCACCGTGGGTAATGTCAGTCACGGGCGAGTGTGTTTCGGTTGCTGAATAACAACTCTATAGATCTCTGAATGTCAGAAGGCCGTTTGTTGCAACTATGGCAAAGCTAGTCGTTGTCAAGGAACCTGAAGGTGACCGTTCCCCTTTCCTGCGGGGAATCCTGGTGCAGTCACTGGTTAATACCGGTCTTGCCTTTGATGATGCCTATGCGCTGGCCCAGCTGGTTCGTAATGACCTGCAGGACAGGCAGGAGATCACGAGTACCGAACTAAAGGGCAGGGTAGCCGGCTTGCTGGCAGAGAAACACGGTAGTCAGCAATGCAAACAATACGAAACCAGGCCCCGCACTGAACCCGGTATCGTTGTACACACCCCTACACGCAGCATGCCCTTTTCCGTCGGTATACTGGCGCACTCACTGGAAACCTGTGCGATACCGCCGGAAATGGCCATGCAGGGTGCGCGCAACGTCCTGGCCAGCCTGAGGACAACAGGTCACCGGGAAATTGACCACAAGACACTGCGACGGGTGATTTTCAGGTGCTTGCGTGATCACTGTTCGGATTACAGCGCGGATCGTTACCTGTCCTGGCGCCGGTTCGAGAATAGCGGTATCCCGCTGATCATACTGATAGGGGGTGCCACCGGGAGTGGCAAGAGCACGATATCATCCGAGCTGGCGTTCCGACTGGATATTACACGTCACCAGTCCACCGATATGATGCGTGAGATCATACGTTCCTACCTGTCGCCGCAGATGGTTCCTACCCTTGAATACTCGAGCTTTGAAGCCTGGCGTGGCCTGCCGGCTTCCGTCGAAAGTCCCCGGGACGACGCTGGCCACCCGGTGGTTGCCGGGTTTCTTTCCCAGTTATCGGCAATGAGACTGGCCATGGAGGCAACCATTGAGCGTGCGATTGCAGAAAGGCATCACCTGATCCTGGAAGGCGTTCATGTGGCCCCGGCAGAAATGGACCTCCCCGTGAAGCCGGACAAGGCGGTCGTCATACCCATCATGCTCGCCAGCATGAAAAAAGATATGTTATGCAAGCAGTTGCAACGCCGTAGTCGTGAGAACGATGAGCTTCCAAGCTCGCGTTACAAGGATAGTCTCGAGGATATCTGGGAGCTGCAGTCCTGGTTGCTGGATGAGGCGGACAAGGCCGGGATTACCATTATTGAAAACTGGCATATTGAAGAGACGGTGCGTACAGCACTGGACCTTGTGATCGGGAAATTGATGAAGCATTTCCCGCCGCACCCTGATGAAACGGTGTGGGAAGCCTGATCATGCCACAGGAGATTGAAAGGAAATTTCTGGTCAGGGATGACAGCTGGCGGGTGCCGGGTTCTGGAACCCTGTATCGACAGGGCTACCTCTCCACCGTGCCGGAGCGCAGCGTGCGTGTCAGATTGATCCGGGACAGGGGTTACCTGACCGTCAAGGGCGCCTCCAGCGGTGCGGCACGAGCCGAGTATGAATATGAAATCCCCGGCGAGGAAGCCAGGGAGATGCTGGATAACCTTTGTGAACGTCCCTTGATTGAAAAGACGCGTTACTGTGTTGAGTACCAGGGGCTGACATGGGAAATTGACGAGTTTGCAGGTGGCAACGCCGGACTGGTCATTGCAGAAGTAGAGCTGGACGAAGAGGGTCAGGCTGTCACTCTGCCTGACTGGGTCGACAGGGAAGTGACCGGAGATCGACGTTACTATAATGCCAGCCTGATAGCCAAACCTTATTCGGAGTGGTCGCAGGAAAGCAAATGACCAGGTGCGTGCCGTGTGCCGCCTGTTTCCAGGATGGAAAGGGATATCACCAGACCCTGGAGCAGGCTGAGCCCACTGGGAAGTTACTGGATCAAAGTCCTGTGAATGCAGACCAGGTCGATCTTGAAGACGCCATCAGCCAGATGGAAGGTGACAAGGAAATCAGGATCAACGTCGGGTATGCCGGTCGAATGAATTCGACCCTACGCTCGACATGTTTGTCA
>CAJQNP010000183.1 GCA_905479705.1 uncultured Gammaproteobacteria bacterium | reverse complement strand
GGCCACAGGATGACGGCCGTTGTCATGACGGTGATGAACATGAAGCCGATACAGACCTGCATGATTTTGCTGAAAAGGGCATAACCACCCTTCACGACCAGTACGATCCCGGTCAGGCTGGATAGAATTCCAAATATGATCTTGCCGTCCCGTGCGTCCTCAAATACCGGGATCAATGCATGCAGTGTCACACCGCAGGCACTCATCAGCGCTGAGGCAACAAAAAATGTCCAGAACACCAGGTAAGCGAGGAAGAACCACCCGGCTAAACGCCCAAAATGCTGCACGACACCTTCTAGTAGTGTGGTTCCAGTCGCCAGTTGCCAGCGTGCCAGTCCTTCGTTGGCCACAAATTTCAGAAAGGCACCGGCGAGGGCTGCCCAAAGTACCGTGGTACCAAGATGGCTGCCGGCAAAACTGGCCGTGGCGAGGTCACCTGCTCCGATACCGGTTGCGGCAACCAGTAAACCGGGACCGACTATGGAAAGAATACGCTTCATTGATCTGTTTTCTCCTCGCAGAGTAATCTGCGCCCGCACCAGCGTCTTTAAGAGGCTTTACTCCACGTATCCATTATCTTTAATAGCTTGTCAGTTCCACACCGATGCTTCAATCCTTTCCGGGTGAGTTTAGGTCGAACATGAATAGCCAGTTTCTTTCAGTCTTCTTTAAGCGGGTAATGACACTGAAAAACATGTCCCGGGGCGGCTTCCCGGGAGACAGGAACAGATTCCCGGCAATCGGTTTGCACTAACGGGCAACGGGTGTGAAATTCGCAACCGCTCGGGACATTTAGCAGGCTGGGGACCTCGCCGGCGAGATCGAGGCGATCGCTCTGCGCATCCGGGTCAGGATTGGGATTGGCCGACAGCAGCGCCTTGGTATAAGGATGTCGCGGGTGCCGGAAGATGTCCTCTGATGTTCCTTGCTCGACAAATTGCCCCAGGTACATGATGGCCATGTGGTCGGCGACGTGGCGCACGATATTCAGATTGTGGGTGATGATGACGATGCCAAGGCCGAGCCGCTTCTGCAGACCGGACAGCAGATTCAGTACATCGCCCTGGATCGAGACATCAAGCCCGGCAGTGGGTTCATCCGCGATCAGCAGTGCCGGGTCCAGGGCCAGTGCCCGGGCCACACCGATGCGCCGTGCCTGGCCACCGCTAAGCTGATGTGGATAGCGATCGGCAAACTCTACCGGTAGCCCCACCAGGTCCAGCAACCGGGTGACTTCGGCACCGGTGTCTTTCACTTCCGGCGTATGGATTTCAAACGGTTCCGCCAGTGCAGCACGTACCGTCATCCGTGGACTCAGCGAACCGACAGGGTCCTGGAACATCATCGCAACGCGCCGCCGGTCGGGTTTGAGGCGGCCACGTGGGCCTTGCAGGATGCGCTTTGATTCAAACTCGACTTCACCCCGGTGCAACGGCACCAGCCCCATCAGCGCCATCACCAGCGTGGTTTTACCGGATCCGCTTTCACCGACCACGGCCAGCGTTTCGCCTTTGTCAATGGCCAGCGAGACGCCGCGCACGACATTGACCCAGGCTTGGTGATTGCCGGTCAGACGCGCCAACAGATGGTCCGCAAGCGGGTAGCGAACGTGCGCCTGATGGACATTCAGCAGTTTGCTCATGACGATTCAGCCGTCAGTAGACAGGCCACGTTGCGGCCATCCAGGTCTTTGAGTTCAGGTTTTTGCTTAGCACAGGCATCGGTGGCCATGTCGCAGCGATCCCGGTAAACACACCCTGCGGGAAGATCCACCAGGTCCGGCAGGAAGCCGCGGATGATGGGCAGCACTTTAGTTCGCTCGGTGATGCCACCCGGATCACAAGCCAACAACATGCGTGTATACGGATGTGAGGGTGAATGGAATATCTCCCGCACACTTCCGGCCTCCACCACTTCGCCTGCATACATCACCACCACGTGGTCACACAATTCTGCAATCACGCCAAGGTGGTGCGAAATGAACAGGATGGAGCAGCCAATTTCTGCCTGCAGCGCCTTCAACTGGTGAATAATTTGTACCTCCAGCGTGGCGTCCAGCGCGGTCGTAGGTTCATCAGCAATCAGCAGTGATGGTTTCATCATCAGGGCCATCGCAATGGCCACCCGCTGCCGCATGCCGCCCGACAATTGGTGCGGGAAGTCCCGTAGACGGGCTTGCGGGTCAGGGATGCCCACTTTCTCCAGCATCCGCATGGAGCGAGCATTCTTGTCGGCTTTCGATTCCTTCAGGCGGTACTGGATATCGCGCATCTGCCGGCCGATGCTCAGCACCGGGTTGAGGCTGGTCATTGGGTCCTGGAACACCATTGCCAGTTCATCACCGCGTAAGGCGCGCATGCTCTCCGGGGCCAGTGACAACAGGTTCTCACCCCGAAAACGAATTTCCCCGGATATCAGTTGGGCATTGGGTGCCAGCAGCCGGATCATGGCCGAGATCAGTGTCGACTTGCCGCAGCCGCTTTCACCGACGATGCCGACGATCCCGCGGTGTGGTACCTGCAGACTGACGTTGCGTAACGCCTTCAGGTCACCCCGTTCTGTGCGGTAGCTGACCGATAGGCGGTCCACTTCAAGCACTGGAAGGGCGGGTAGGCTACTCATCCCTTTTTCCTCAGCTTTGGATCGAAAATGTCACGCAGGGACTCACCGAAGAAGGTGAAACCCAGGGTCACCAGGATCAGCGGAATACCACCGGCGATGATCGGCCAGGGTGAATTGCGTATAT
>CAJQNP010000182.1 GCA_905479705.1 uncultured Gammaproteobacteria bacterium | reverse complement strand
TTACCGCGGCAGCTGGGTGAACGAACAGATCTATGCCATCCACCTGCTGCTCGGCAAGCAGTGCATGCCGGGCAACGGCGCCTTCTCGCTCACCGGCCAGCCCTCCGCCTGCGGTACCGCCCGCGAGGTGGGCACCTTCGCACATCGACTGCCGGCAGACCTGGTGGTGTTCAATCCCAAGCACCGCGCGTTCAGCGAGGACCTCTGGAAGGTCCCGGCCAGGACCCTGAACCCCAAGGTCGGCAGCCACATCACCAAGATCATGCGCGACCTCGAGGATGGTTCCGTCAAGTGGGCCTGGGTACAGGTGAACAATCCCTTCCAGGCGACCGCCAATGCCAACCACTGGATCGAGGCGGCGCGCAACATGGACAACTTCATCGTGGTGTCCGATCCCTATCCCACCGTGTCGGCCAAGGTGGCCGATCTCATCCTGCCCACTGCCATGATCTTCGAGAAGTGGGGTCTGTACGGCAACGCCGAGCGCCGTACCCAGGCCTGGCGGCAGCAGGTGGCGCCCCCGGGAGAGGCCATGGGTGATGTCTGGCAGGGCCTGGAATTTGCCAAGCGCTTCAAGCTCAAGGAAGTCTGGGGCGAACACAAGGTGCCGGGGCTCAAGGCCGAGGGCTTCGAGGACGGCAAGCTGCCCAGCGTACTGGCCGAGGCAGAGAAGATGGGCTACTCACCCGAGGACACCCTCTACGATGTACTGTTCGCCAACGCGGAAAACCGCAAGGTCAAGTGGCCGGACAAGTCGGTCGCCAAGGGACACGCTAACCACATTGCCGAAAAACTCGGCGATGGCTGGTTCCCTGAAAAGGCGCTGTTCGACGAGTACCGCCAGTTCGGTGTGGGACATGCCCACGACCTGGCGGAGTTCGATGTCTACTACGGTGATGACGTGCGCGGCCTGAAATGGCCGGTGGTCGATGGCAAGGAAACGCAGTGGCGCTTCAACGAGAAGTACGATCCCTACTGCGCAAAGGGCAGCGGTTTTGACTTCTACGGCAAGGCTCTCAAGGCCCTGCCCAGCGGCGACCTCGACAAGGTCACCCGGGCGGAGAAGACCAGCCTGGCCGGCAAGGCCAAGATTTTCTTCCGGCCCTACGCGGCACCGCCGGAGAAACCGGATGATAACTACGACCTGTGGCTGAACACCGGCCGCGTGCTGGAACACTGGCACACCGGCACCATGACGCGCCGGGTACCGGAACTGCACCGCGCGGTCCCGACAGCGGTGATCTTCATGCACCCGGATGACGCCAGCAAGCGTGGCCTGCAGCGCAAGGACGTCGCCTGGCTCGAATCCCGCCGCGGCAAGATCAAGGCCGTGGTGGAGACCCAGGGCCGCAACCGGATGCCCAGGGGCTACACCTTCGTACCGTTCTTCGACGAGGGTGTGTTCGTCAACAAACTGTGTCTTGATGTGACCTGTCCGATGTCCAAGGAAACCGACTTCAAAAAGGCCGCGGTCAAGGTCTACAAGGCCTGAGCGTAATGCCCTGCAGGGGGCCGGACCATGAACAAGCAGGCAGCGATCTCACGGCGTGACTTCTTCGCCCGGGTCGGACAGGGGGCTGCCCTGGCGGCCACCGGGGGGCTTGTCTGGTCTTACCTGCTGGGGCAGCAGGCACAGGCGACGCCGTATGCCATCCGTCCGCCCGGTGCGCTGGCAGAGGCCGGTTTCAATGCCAGCTGCATCAAGTGCGGCCAGTGCGTTGACGCCTGTCCCTACGACACCCTGAAACTGGCAACGGCCGATTCCGGTATTCCCATCGGCACGCCGTATTTCATTCCGCGCGAGACGCCCTGCTACATGTGCGAGGACATCCCCTGCGTACCGGTCTGCCCGACGGGGGCACTCGATCATGCACTGGACGACATCGATGACTCGCGCATGGGACTGGCCGTCATCGACATCGAGAACTGCCTGTCCTGGCAGGGACTGCGCTGTGAAATCTGCTTCCGTGAATGCCCGCTGCAGGGCCGCGCGATCAGCATCGAGCATCACCCGCGGCGCATCAGCAAGCACGCGATGTTCGTCCCGCTGGTGCACAGTGACGCCTGCACCGGCTGCGGCATCTGCGAGAAGGCCTGCCCGACCCAGAAGGCCGCCATACGTGTCCTGCAAGCGGATCTTGTGCAGGGTGAAATCGGGGACCATTACCGGCTGGGCTGGACCATCGACAGCCCGATCACCCAGGACTTCAAGGCCGCTCCCGATTCCGCCGCAGGCAGTGCAGCGGCGACCGGGCTCGATTACCTGAACGAGGGGGCACCATGACCTCGCCCGGTAAACCGCTAAAGACAGGACCCAACGGCCGACCGGTCAGGCCCTTCGTCATGCCGGCATCGTTAGGTGGCAAGTTGTATGTCTGGCACCTGCTGCTGATGCGCCGGGCTGTACAGCTTGGCGTCCTGTTGCTGTTCGTTGGCACGGTTCGCTGGGGCTGGGAACTCGCGGGGCGACCCGTGCTGACCGGCAACCTGAGCAGCTCGGAACTGTTCGGGCTCGTTCCCCTGGCAGATCCGTTTGCCACCCTGCAGATCATGATGACCGGGCACCTGCCGCTGCAGGAATTGCTGCTGGGCGCCGTCATCATCCTGGTGTTTTATGCCCTGCTGGGCGGGCGTAGCTGGTGTTCATGGGTGTGTCCGATCAACATGGTGACCGACCTGTCGGCCTGGTTGCGTCGTCGCCTCAACATCAGCGACATGTTCCACCTCAGCCGCAATATCCGCTACACGGTACTGGCACTGGCACTGGTCCTGTCGGTACTGACCGGGGTCGCCGCGTTCGAGTGGATCAGCCCCATCAGCATGCTGCACCGCGAACTCATCTACGGCATCGGCCTCGGCTGGACGGCCGTGCTCGGTATCTTTCTGTTTGACCTGTTTATCCTGCGCAACGGCTGGTGCGGCCACCTCTGCCCGCTGGGCGCATTCTATGCACTGCTCGGCAGGCTGGCGCAGGTACGCGTCGGCTTTGATGCGCCCAGCTGCACCCACTGCGGTGAGTGCGCCAGGCTTTGCCCCGAACCCCAGGTACTGAACCTGAAGGAAGCCGCCGCGGCCGGCATGATCGCCTCAGGCGAATGCAGCAACTGCGGTCGCTGCATCAGCGTCTGCCCGGAGGACACCCTGCAGTTCAGGCTGCGCTACCTGATCGAACCCCCGAACCATTCCGAAACAACCGAACCCCGACAAAGGAGAGCAGCATGAAAGCACGAGCGATTTTCACCACTCTCGGCCTGATATTTGCCATTGCCGCCTGTGCCTCGGACGGCGGCGCCATCGACGAGCTCAACATGGGTCTCAGCAAGGCCAGCGTGTTCGACACGCCAACCCCGAATGCTTATTCATACAGTGATGCCAAGCCCGGCTATAATGATCCCCTGCCACGCGCCTGGGAGAATGCACCCCCGCAGATTCCGCACCGGGTTGATACATTCCTGCCGATCGTTGCGGCTGATAACCAGTGCCTGGACTGTCACGATGTACCCAAATATATTGACAAGCCCGTGAACACGGACCGGACGGTGAAGAGCAAGAGCCCGATGTCACGCGATCACTATGCCAGCAACGATCTGGACGAGGTAGCCGGTGCACGTTTCACCTGCACGCAATGTCATGTCCCGCAGTCGAATGCAGCACCACTTGTGGAAAGCACCTATCGTTGAGCAAGATCGATAACGGACGCAGGGCATTCCTGCGCGGGTCATTGCTGACCCGCCGCGGGCGCAGCTCCGAGGTGCGGCGACAGCAGCCACTGGGGCCAGCGCCGCCATGGCACCGGGGATTGCCGCTGGAAAAATTCTGCCTGGATTGTGCACAACCGTGCGTGGCCGCCTGCGAGACGAACATCATTCAGCTACACCCGGCCGATCATGAACTGGCCGCTATACCCTATCTCGATTTTGGCGAATCCGGTTGTACCTTCTGCAAGGCCTGTGTCACGGCCTGTCCCATTGAAATCCAGATTTCCGAGCCAGTGGTGAACCCGCGCATTGGAACGGCACAGTTAAACCGCGACACCTGCATCGCCTGGGACGATGTCATCTGCATGTCCTGCCACGGGCGCTGTGATTACCAGGCCATCAGCACAGAGCACCAGCGCCGGGCGCAAATCGACACGGATCGCTGCACCGGCTGTGGCATGTGTGTAGGCGCCTGTCCGGTAGACGCACTGAGCATCGGATAAACCGGATCATGCCCGGCATTCTGCAGGGCCCTGTCTACGACAGCAGTATCGTTCTGGCCAGCAGGATGATTGCCACCACCACGATGACACCGAGGATCTTTTCCATGGTCTTGCGCGACAGTCGAACTGCACCCATCCAGGAACCCAGTGCCCCGCCGGCGATTACAGCCACGATCAGCGGGATGTAGTTCGTCAGGTCTATGCTGTTGTATTGCATCCGCGAAAGCAGCCCTGCCAGGGAATTCAGCCAGACGAAGATTGCGCCACAGGCGGCCGCCTCCTGCCCGGTACCCAGTCCGAGAATAATGATCAGCGGAACCAGGTACACGCCGCCGCCGATACCAACGATGCCTGCAACCAGTCCGAGGACAGCACCGGTCAGCAGCGACACCACTATTGTTCCCGTCTTGCCCAACTCCAGCCTGAAGGCCGTGTCTCGCCAGAAATAGAGACGCAGTGCAACGATGACCAGTGAGACAAGCAGCACCCACTGAAAAATTTCCTCCGGCACTTGCAGGGCACCGCCAAGATAGGACATCGGGACGGACGTCACCAGGAACGGCACGACCAGGTCAAAGCGTGCATGCCGGTTGCGAATGAAGTTGAAGCTGCCAATCGAGGTTACCAGCAGGTTGAGCAACAGACTGACGACCGGGATGACGGGGGCACTAAACCCCAGGACCACCATCAATGCCGTGTACGAGGATCCGCCGCCCAGACCCACGGAGGAATAGACCAGCGCCACGATAAAAAACAGGGCGGCAACGAAATATATTGATGTGAATACCTCAGCCATGCTTGCGCGATGATAGCCCATACAGGATTACGCTACAGATTACTGCCCGGACGCGATGACAACTGGCCGGCACGCGACATAGCCTGTCGCCCCGCCAGGGTGTTTTCGCTATGATCCTGCTGAACACGTCGGCCTGTTTGCCGCGTGCTTCGTCAGGACACTTTTTCAGGGGACAGCAGCCACATGAAGCACACCACACCGGTACTGGGTTTTGCCGCCTTCAGCGGCACCGGCAAGACCACGTTGCTGGAGAAACTGATCCCGCGACTTAACGAGGCGGGCCTGCGCATCGGCATGATCAAGCATGCGCACCATAACTTTGATGTCGACCAGCCCGGCAAGGACAGCTACCGGTTGCGCAAGGCCGGTGCCCGGCAAATGCTGGTCGCCTCGAGTAAACGCCAGGCCTTGATGACCGAGAACGTACTCGAGCAGGAGCCGCGTCTCGATGAACTGCTTCCGCGGCTGGACCTGGATGCCATCGACCTGGTGCTGGTCGAGGGTTTCAAGCATGTATCGTTTGCGAAGATCGAACTGCGCCGCGAGGAACTCGGCAAGCCGCTGCTCTATCCGGATGATTCCGACATCATCGCGATCGCCTCGGACCAGCCAGACAGCGAGGGCCCGTTACCGGCACTGGATATTAACGATATAGAGTCCATCACGGCATTCATTCACGTGTGGCTGGACACACACCATACAGACAGGGGATAGAGTGCCGGCGGAAGGGCACCCTGTGCTTACAGGATTACACGCAGGGAAGGCTGGCCTGCAGACCTCGCCCTGACCCGCGTGACGGCTACGCCGTGTGCGGATTCAGTGCAGGAAGTGTGCGCCTGCTGCGACGCGACGTGGATCGCCTGCGCCGATACAGCCGGGGACGAAGCTGCCCCCTGAAATCCTTCTTCCAGGCTGCAAAGTCCAGCGGGCGTGAACCATAGACGGCCCTGTCCATGGAATGGGCCAGCTCGCGCAAGCGAACCGGTTCTGCCTGGGGCTGCACCTCGATAATCTTCTCGACAATAGACGTGATGGGCGCATGTTCCGCAATATCGAGTTGCCCGCATACCCTGGACCGGAACTCGGTGCACCATTCCTCCGGGCGATTCTCGTTTTCCAGACAACGCGTGCATAACCACAGCTTGACGGACCTGGGCATGAAGTACGCCACGGCCATGCGTAGTTTATTCATGTAAAAAGACGGGGTGAGCGGCTTGCCAAGCTTTACCGCGTAGAGCTTGCCTGTGTGCCCGGCCCTTGACAGCCAGCTACGTGTCCTGGCGCCTGCATTCTGCAGATAAGGCCGGGTACTCGCCCAGGCACGCAACCAGTAGCCGGCAACCAGCCCGGCAAACACCAGCAACGGCATCCAGAAGTAAACACTGGAAAATCCGGAGGCCTCCCCTGGTGCGTTCGCAGAACGCCCCATTGCGGCATTACCGATATCATCCTGACCGGCATATCCGGCCAGCATCTGGGCCTTGGTATCTACGTCCCACCACGCAATCTGCAGCGTCGGCAGCTCGATCCAGCCATCCTCCATCGGGACAATGGTGTAGGTTTCCTTGCGGCTGCCACGCAGTTCCGTACCATCCGGGGAGATGCTGTCACGGGTGACATCTGAATCCCGGTACACCTGGAAGTTGCCGCGCTTGAGTTGCTGTTCCATTGACGGCAGCTGGCTACCCAGTGCCCCCCTGGCAGACATTTCAATGGTCAGTGTAACCGGCACACCCGCCTCGGCCGGTGCAGTATTCTGCATGCGGGTCCGCATCCGCAGGTCATTCAGTGGAAACCAGGATGTGAGCCCGGGTACTGCAGGAAGCACCTGCAATTCCAGCGGACGTTCAGCACTAATGGAAAAACTCTTGCCTGCCTGGGCACCCTGCATCGTCCTGTTTGCAACATGCGTCCCCGTGAAGCGTATTGGCGGAACGACAATTTCACCGGAACGCAGCGGTGTCAGTCTGAAGTGGTATTCGTTAACGATCTGGATCTGGCTGGTCTGACCGGAATAGCGCGTACTGGCGAACGGTCCATCCACCTGGTCGAGTATTGCACCCTCGATCCGCGGAATAACGGGATTAAGTGTTTTCAGGTTATCGCTGCTGACAACCCGAACGGTATAGACGATGTTCTGCTGCTCGTAGAACTCCCCGCCCCGTGTCTCGACCTCGACAACAGGGGGGGCACTTGCCGATGCACTGCCTGTGCCTGAAGCCTGCTGCGGATACCAGCCTGTGCCGGGGGCGGCACCCGGGTATTGTGGAGCCTGCGCCACTCCCGGCTGCTGGTTCAAACCGGGTTTGAAAGACTCGAAGTTCCCCCACGGCCGGTTGCTATATGCATTGCTCGATGAAGATGCCTTGACGCCAAAACCGCCTGCCTCCGCGCTGAAGCCGTGCAAGAGTCCCGGCAGTAAACAAACAATCAAGATGCGAATGTATTTTCGGTAATGCAAGTTACACGCTCCTCGCTATTTATGACCGGCCACGCCCCCCGGGCCGGCTGGGCAGATGCGCTACTGTACAGCAAGCCCAACGCCACAGTCCCTTACCAGGGACGGCTTTCCATCAACATACTTCCGCGTTGCTCAAGTTGCCGACGCTCCTCGATCAAAAACTGGTTACGTAACAGAAAGGCAGGATCTCCCTCGATCTGCTCGAGCCATTGCTCCATCATGATTATGGGTATACCGGTTCCCGCTATGGCCTCTTCATCAGGTATCCCGGTGGTCGGGGCGTCCTGATCCGACTCTCCCTGGCCCGTGCCCATCTGGTCAAAGCGGTCAACGGCCTCACTGGCAACTGCCTCTTCCTCGGAGAGTTCTTCTGGAGTGCCAGCCTGACCGGCGGCCTGTCCCGGGGTAAATCCGGCGTCTTTCTGCTCCTCTTCATCGCCGCCGGCCTCGTCGTCTTGTTCCGAACCGGCGCCTTTATCAGAATTATCTATGGGCAGATTACCACTTTTTTCACTATTCTGCTCGTCTGAATCACCCTTTTCGCCCTGATTCTCGCGATCGGCCTGCTGATCCCCGGCGGTTTCCTCATCGCCCTGCTCATCCTGTTCACCCGCGGACTCTGCCAACTCCCCTTGCTGATCGCCCTCGGCACCCGCCTGTTCCTCGCCGGACTCGCCCTCATCGGACTGCTGCTCGCCGGCGGTCCCCTCGGAGTCCTGCTGCTGTTCCCCGGAGGAATCCTCCGATTCCTGTTCCTCATCACCCGAGGATTCCTCGGACTCCTGCTCTTCCTCACCGGCGGATTCCGCCGATTCCTGCTGCTCTTTTCCAGAAGACTCCTCGAAGGACTGCTCCTGGTCACCTGAGGATTCTTCGGATTCCTGCTGCTGATCCCCGGAGGAGGCTTCTGACTCCTGCTGCTGACCTTCACCGGAGGATTCCTCGGACTCCTGTTGCTGATCCCCGGATGACTCTTCAGATTCCTGCTGCTGATCCCCGGATGAGTCCTCCGATTCCTGCTGCTGATCACCTGAAGACTCCTCGGACTCCTGTTGCTGATCCCCGGATGACTCTTCAGACTCCTGCTGTTGTTCTCCTGAAGACTCCTCGGACTCCTGTTGCTGCTCGCCGGATGATTCCTCGGACTCCTGCTCCTGCTCGCCGGATGATTCCTCGGACTCCTGCTGCTGCTCGCCGGATGATTCCTCGGACTCCTGTTCCTGCTCACCGGATGATTCCTCGGACTCCTGTTCCTGCTCGCCGGAGGATTCCTCGGACTCCTGCTCCTGCTCGCCCGAAGATTCCTCGGACTCCTGTTCCTGCTCGCCGGAAGATTCCTCTGACTCCTGCTCCTCTTCACCCGAAGATTCCTCAGACTCCTGTTCCTCCTCGCCGGAAGATTCCTCTGACTCCTGTTCCTCCTGCGTTTCTTCTTCCTCCTGCGTCTCTTCTTCCTCCTGCGTTTCTTCTTCCTGGGTTTCTTCCTCCTGCGTCTGTTCCAGCATCTTTTTTGCCAGCGCCAGATTATGCTGCGCGTCCTCGTTTTCCGGACTCAGTTCCAGGGACTCTGTGTAGGCATCGACTGCGCCCTGGAAATCACTGCGCTTGTAACGGGTGTTACCCAGGTTGTAGAGGGCATCGGCCTTGACCTCTTCACGCTCGACACGGGCAAATGACTCACCGGCATCCGTATAACGACCGGCACGGTAGAGTGCAACGCCGCGCCGGTAGTCATCGGTAAATTCATCGGCCGCGTCACTGTACTCACCCTGTTCAAATTTTTGTGCCGCTTCCTGTAACTCATTTTTAAACCAGGCTGCATGCACAGAGGTCACGCCGAACAGGCAGCAAAACAACAGCACGGCACGGCCCGTCCGGGCGTGCCCGGCGGCTACCCGGGCGTTTGTGATCGAACGACTCACAGCCCGTACCCCGCCAGGCTGCGACGAAACAGCGGCATTGACAGCAACAGCGCCAGACCGGCAAGCCAGTAGAAACTCTCATCCCATACGCGCGTGTGCTCATCGCGTCCTGCCGACGGCAAGGCCTGCGCCTTCACCTCGGCAAGTATCCTGCCGGTATCGTCTCCGCGGTAATCGGCACGCTGGTAGGTCCCGTTGCCGGCAGCGGCCAGTGCCTGCAACAGGGGTTCATTGAGTGCTGAAACCACGGGCTGTCCATCCCTGTTGATAATCCAGGGACGGGTCCTGCCCTCGCCGGGCACCGCGTCGCCTTCCGGCGTACCGACACCCAGCACATGCACCCGAATACCCTTGTCAGCCAGGTCGCGCATACGTTGCTCGAGACCCGGCTCCTCAAGATCGCCATCGCTGACAACCAGTATTGAATTGACACTTTCCGGTGGTTGCCCGGCAAACAACTCCTCTGCCCGCTGCAGCGCAAACAGCAGCCGGCTGCCCTGCAGGTTTACCATTCGGGTATCAAGTACAGACAACATGCGTTGAATACCCTGCATGTCCTCGGTGACCGGGGAAACAACCTGCGCGACAGAGGCAAAACCGATCAGGCCGACCCGAATACCGCGGTTCTGGTTCAGCAGGTCCTCGACCTCCCGGCGCGCATGGACCAGCCGGTTCGGACTCACATCGGTAACCAGCATGGACCGGGATATGTCCATCAACACAAGCAGGTTGGTCCCGGGCCGGAACAGCTGCACTTCTGTAAAACTCCAGCGCGGTCCGGCCATGGCCAGCACCAGCAAGGTCCACAACCCGGTCCAGCGCAGATAGCGTTGCCAGTGGACGTGCGTGGAGGCCATGGAACGCCCCAGCAAGTGTGGCAACAGGTGCGCGTCCGCGTAATTCTGGATACGCTCGTTGCCGCCCGTCAGGCGCCGCAGCAACATCAGCCATGCAGCAACCAGCACACACAGCAACAACGCCCACAACCAGCCCGGCTCACTGAAGTGAAAGTTTGCCAGCAGTTCACCCATGCGAACGCCCCGCCCACCAGCCACGCGGAATACCATCCGGAAACAACCCCAGCAGCAACAGTGCCAGCAGCGCCAGCCCAAGCGGCAAGCGATACAGTGGCCGCGGTATCATCACCGTGCGCGACTCTGCCCGCGACTTTTCCAGGGCATCAATGCGCTCATAGATCTTTTCCAGCGCACTGGTATCGGTTGCGCGGAAATACTCACCACCGGTAATGCTGGCCACCTCGGTCAGCAAATCCTCGTCGATCTCCATCTTCACCTGGGTCAACTGACCGCCTTCCATGAACGGCACCAGTCCCTTGCTGCCAACACCGATCGTGTAGATACGAATCCCCTCCTGGGCGGCGAGTCTCGCGGCCAATTCCGGCGGCAGCGTGCCCTCGGTGTTTTCACCGTCCGTCACCAGGATCAATACCCGCGACCCCTCGGGACGGTCGCGGAGTTTCTTGACACTCAATCCGATGGCATCGCCAATCGCGGTACCGTCACCGGCCATGCGCGAAACAATGTTTTCAACCAGGTTGAATACAGCCTGGTTATCCAGCGTCATCGGCGACAGTACGAACGACTGGCTGCCAAACACCACGATACCGATGCGGTCTCCCTCGCGGGCCTTGATAAACTGACCAATGACACCCTTGATGACGGCCATGCGCGTCACCTGCCGGCCCTCCACCGTAAAGTCCAGCGCATCCATGGAGCGCGAGGTGTCGATAGCAAGCATCAGGTCGTAGCCCTCGGTGCGTACTTCCGTATAGGGCTCGAGCCACTGCGGACGCATCAGGCTGAAGACCAGTGCCACCCATAACAGCGCCAGCATGAACATCTGCAGGCGACTGCCGGCATGGGTCAGTGAGCGGGAGGTCACAAAGGTTGATGCCAGCCGGCCCAGTGCCGGGTGCAGCAGCGTGGAGCGATCCGCATGCGTGTAGGCATCGGCGGCGCCATGCGGCTGGCGCCAGAATTTCCAGACAAGCAGGGGCAACGGCAGTAACAGTGCCATCCAGGGCCAGTAGAAACTAAGCACGGCTCACCCCGGGATTGCCTGATCCGGTTTTCTGTTTTGCCGAGGCGGACATAATAATCCAGTGGCCCGCCGCATCGATGAGCCTTGCCAGCTGCTTGCGTTCGACGGACATGTTCGGCGGCATGTAGGGCGCAGTCAGCAGCATTTGCCCGTGCCGTTCCCAGTCAAAGCCACTGTTGTCATAGGCCGCCAGCCACTGCAGCCAGTCATCGCCCGTCAGTCCCGCTGTTTTCTGGCGTCCGCCGTGCACCACGGCAATTCGACGCAACAGCTCGGACAGTTTGCCGGCGATGGCCTGCGGGTCTTCACGCTTCAGCGCCTTTTTCAGAAGGCGCAACTGGCGGCGCGCATCGCCGCGCCAGCCGAACCACACGGTGTGACGGGGCAGCCAGTAGAGTGCGGCGAACGACAACAGCAGCACAGCGGCGGCCACAATAACGAGCCACCAGCCGGGGGCCAGCGGCCACCAGGGAATCGCATCGAGCCCGTGTATATCACGCAATACTGTCGGGTCAGCGGTCATGGAATCCGCTATCTCCTGCCCGCATACTGGCGCAGGCCACTGACAAGCGAGCGGTGCACATCTTCATTGGTGCTGATCGGTATCAGGCCGAGCCGCAGCCGATAGGACAACTGCTTCAGTTCCTC
>CAJQNP010000181.1 GCA_905479705.1 uncultured Gammaproteobacteria bacterium | reverse complement strand
AGACCTACAGGTTCTCCAGCACATCCGTGTAGCCAAAAAACCGCATGTCCGTCATCCGCTGCGGATACAGGATTCCGTCGAGGTGATCGCACTCGTGCTGCACCACGCGCGCATGAAAATCGTGCGCCTCGCGATTGATGGCATTGCCAAACTGGTCGAAACCCTGGTAACGAATATGTGTAAAGCGCGACACCACGCCGCGCAGACCGGGCACACTGAGACAGCCTTCCCAACCGCTGTCATGGTCATCCGAGAGTGGCTCGATGACCGGGTTCACCAGCACGGTTCGCGGCACGGCATCGGCCTCAGGGTAACGTTCATTCTGTTCAAAACCGAACACCACGACACGCAGGCCGACACCGATCTGTGGTGCGGCGAGCCCGGCACCGTCCTCGGCGGCCATGGTGTCCAGGAGGTCCTCGATGAGGGCGTGCAGTTCCGGTGTATCAAACCCGGCCACCGGCTGCGCCGTGGCCAGCAGGGTGGGATCGCCCATCTTCAATACTGTTCTTACTGCCATAGCCTTGCCCCGTTATCCTTGTGAATATCCAGCAATCCGCGAGCATTATACCTCTGCGCCGTCACTGTTCAGCGGATTTGACCCGGATCAAGGTATGCACGACGGGCAACCGGCAGACTTGCCAGACTGGCTGACAGACTGGCCACAATGCTTTACTGTCGCCATCCAAGCGAACACTGCAGAAGGAATTACAGAGACCATGAATGATACCGACCTGAAAACATACCGCGTATGGGACCGGCCTACCCGGCTGTTCCACTGGATCAATTTCTCCTGCGTTGTCGGCCTGCTGATCTTCGGCCTGCTGATGCTTTACAAGAAAGAACTCGGCATCACCAGCATAGAGGCAAAGATCAGCCTGAAGACGGTGCATGTCATCATCGGCTACGTGTTCGTACTGAACCTGCTGTTCCGCATTGTCTGGGCCTTCATCGGCAACCGCTATGCACGCTGGTCCGCCATCCTGCCGGGGCGCGGATTCGGGCAGGCACTGCGCGACTACCGGGCAAGCCTGTCGACGGGCTCGCCACAGCAATACCTCGGACATAACCCGCTCGGCCGACTTGCCATTGTCACGATGTTGCTGCTGATGCTGGTCATGGCTGTCACCGGACTGATCCGTGCCGGCACCGATATCTACTACCCACCGTTCGGCGCGGCAGTCGCCGAGTACGTCGCCGCACCCGGGACCGATCCCGCGAGCCTGATTCCCTACAACCCGGAAGGCACGGACCCGGCAAAGGCCGAGCAACTGAAGGCCTTCAAGGGACCCTTTGGAGTCATCCACATATACACCGCCTTTACCCTGCTGTTTGTAATCGTCGTGCATATCATCGCCGTGATATTCACTGATTCACGCGAGGGTGGCAGCCTCATTTCAGCCATGTTTACCGGCACAAAGGTATTGTCCGGAAAACCTGTGGATGACACCTGACGACATACCCGGCATTGATGACGAATCGCAACTGCGCACCGACGACAGGTAAGGACCGGCAGCCTTGATCCAGCTCCGCGCATTCATCAGCACCCTGCTCTCCAGCCTGCGTGATCTGACGCCCATCATCCTGGTGGTGGCATTTTTCCAGATCGTGGTCATACGCCAGCCGATTCCCGATTATTCCGACCTGATTGTAGGCACCCTGTTTGTCATTTTCGGCCTGGCGTTCTTCATACGCGGCCTCGAGCAGGCACTGTTTCCACTGGGTGAATCCGTCGCATACGCCTTTGCCCGCAAGGGTAATCTCGCCTGGCTGCTGATCTTTGCCTTCGCACTGGGATTCGGCACTACCATTGCCGAGCCGGCACTGACGGCCGTGTCGGCCGAGGCCGCCAAGATCGCCGCGGCCGACGGCCACATTGCCCCGGATAAAAAGGTCATGGCGGACTACGCTCTGGGGCTGCGGCTGACCGTGGCCCTGTCCGTCGGCTTTGCCATCGTCGTTGGCGTATTCCGCATCCTGCGGGGTTGGCCCATCCAGTACCTGATAATCAGCGGCTACATCGGCGTGGTCATCATGACGGCCTTTGCACCGCCCGAGATCATCGGTATCGCCTATGACTCGGGCGGCGTCACCACCTCGACCGTGACCGTACCGCTGGTGACAGCACTTGGTGTCGGCCTGGCCAGCAGCATCAAGGGCCGCAACCCCATGACCGACGGTTTTGGGCTGATTGCCTTTGCCTCGCTGACACCGATGATCTTTGTCATGGGCTACGGCATGGTGATGGACTGATGGACATCCTGCTGGGCCTGCTGAATATCGGCTTCGCAACACTCACCGACGTGTTGCCGATTGCCGGCATCATTATCGGCTTCCAGCTGTTCGTGCTGCGCCAGAAGGTCCCGCACCTGAAAAAAGTGCTGATCGGTTTCATCTACGTGCTGATCGGCCTGACGCTGTTCCTCGTCGGTCTCGAGGAGGCATTGTTCCCGCTGGGCAACCTGATGGCCCAGCAACTCACCGACCCTGCCTTTATTCGCAGCACCGTTGATGTCGTGGGCGCCACGCTGCAGTGGGATGACTACAAGTGGATCTACCTGTTTGCAGCAGCGATCGGCTTCTCCACGACCGTTGCCGAGCCCTCGCTGATTGCCGTGGCCATCAAGGCACAGCAGGTCTCCGGCGGTACCATTACCGTGTGGGGTCTGCGCACCGCGGTCGCCATTGGCGTCGCCATTGGCATTGCCCTGGGCACGTTTCGCATCGTTACCGGCACACCGTTGCACTACTACATCATCACTGGTTACGTGGTGGTGGTCATACAGACGGCGTTTGCACCACGCAGCATCATTGCGCTCGCCTATGACTCCGGCGGCGTGACCACCTCCACCGTGACCGTACCACTGGTCGCGGCCCTCGGTCTGGGTCTGGCCAGCACCATACCCGGCCGCAGTCCGCTGATTGACGGCTTCGGCCTGATCGCATTCGCCAGCCTGTTTCCGATCATGTCGGTGATGGGCTATGCACAGATCGGCGAGTGGCGCACGCGTCGCGAACAAAAAAAGCAGCAGACAGACTAAACTTGAATGACAGGAAAACAGAGGTAACCCATCATGCATTTCAAACTGATTATCGCCCTGGTCGAGGATAAAATCAGCGACGACGTCCTGGATGCTGCGCGTGAAGCCGGCGCAACCGGTTCCACGGTGCTCAACCAGGTACGCGGCGAGGGTATACAGGCCGCCAAGACCTTTCTCGGACTGTCGCTGGATACACAACGCGACATGCTGATGTTCCTGGTGGAGGAACACATGTCGCGCGACATACTCGAATGCATCGCCAACATAGGGAAGTTCGAGGAACACCCGGGATCCGGGATTGCCTTTCAGCTGGACGTCGAGGATGCCGTGGGCGTTAACCGGCAAGTAAACAAACTGACTGAAGCGGTTGAGGACAAGATATGAGCAAGATCGATCCGGTACGTGTAAAGGACGTCATGACGGACCACTACAACCTGGTCGACGGCCTGATGATGACCGACCAGGCACTGGCAAAGATGAAAGAATCCGGCGCCCATGTGCTGATCGTCAACAAACGCGATAACAATGACGAGTACGGCATCGTGCTGTTTTCGGACATCGCACGCGACGTACTAGCAGTAAACCGCGCTCCAGAGCGTGTAAACATCTATGAAATCATGTCAAAGCCCGTGGTCGGCGTTGACCCGGGCATGGATATCCGTTACTGCGCCCGTATGTTCAACACGCTGGGCTTTTCCTATGCCCCCGTCATCGAAAATGGAAAGCTGCTTGGCATCGTTGGTTACCGCGACCTGCTGCTCAAGGGGTTGATCCAGAACAGTTAGGTTCGGAATAGTTAATACGCCTGCTGCGAGGCGATTTATCGCGTGTAACGCAGTCGCGGATTGCGATCCGCTCCTACTCATCATTCC
>CAJQNP010000180.1 GCA_905479705.1 uncultured Gammaproteobacteria bacterium | reverse complement strand
ACGATTTCCGAAGAGGTGGTGGCTGAAATCGCAGCACAGGATGCACTATCTGCAAAGGTCTACGAGTCTTACCAGACCTTCCGCAAGCAGGTGGTGGCCTGGCATGACATCTCGGAACGCACCTATCTCAACGTGCGCGGTGGTTAGGTTGATATAAGTGTTGTTGTGGCTTCATATACACGGTCATTCCAGCGCAGGCGGGAATCCATGTTTTGTTTAGCACTGTCTGATTTTAAATCGGGTCTCGCCCCGATAGGCGAGGTACTTTTCTTTGGCCACCAAAGAAAAGTACCCAAAAGAAAGGTGGCCCCAGTGGCTTGCCCGCTAAAGCGGGTTCCCTGCGCTTCTCGCAAAGCCCGGCGCTCGCGCAACTCGCGATCTCGCTGACGCTCGATTCGCTCAAACAGGGCGCGAGCTCCTCCCGGGCTTTACTGCGATGCTCGGCTGCGCCAAGGGGGTTGAACGTCAAATTCCAATCGACACTGACTACTACCACCCAGGCCCGTAGCCCTCACCGAGTACCGCAGCTCAGGCGGGAACAAGGCGCGCACCCTGTCTGAGCGCAGTGAGCGCTAGCGAGCGCGCGAGTTGTGCGCGCCCCCGGCTGGGCGAGGAACGCAGGGGACCGGCGTTAGCCGGTGAGGGCTTCGGGTGCACTTCTCTTTGGGCACTTTCTCTTGGGCAAGCAAGAGAAAGTATCTCGCCTATCGGGGCGAGACCCGATTAAGATCAGGCAGTTCGTACGAAGGGCGAAACCCGAGACAAATCAAAGAAAAAAATGGATTCCCGCCTGCGCGGGAATGACAACAAACGTCTAACCCGGATTACTACTGCTCAAACAAATAACCGATCCGCACCATGTGCAAGTCCAGCCCGTCATTCGGCTGCTTGATGCCGATGTTAGAGAGACGTTGGTAACGGTAGGACAGTTCGTACTGGCCATTGCCACCAAAGCCGACACCGAGTCCCAGCACGGAACCGAATTGCAGCGCCGTTGAGAAGGTCCGTTCGCCCAGTCGAGTGTCGGTCAGCAGGTGTGCACCGATGCCGGCCTCGGCAAACGGTGACACGCCACTCGACAGCGTGGCATCGCGTTGCATCCTGAAGACCGGTGTCAGGCTCAAGTCGAACAGCGAGTTGTTTTCCGAGTCACCGACGTCTGATTCCAGGTAGGCAAGCTCGGCATCCCAGTAACCACCGACATACCAGGCGCCGCCATTAAACCAGGTACGCTGCCAGCGGTTTTGCAGCCCGCCGCGTATCAGGCTGGTTTCGTTGTGATTGCTGTCGCGACCAAAACTCAGGGACAGGCCGTCGATCCAGTTGCTGCCACTGGCCTGCAGGGGGCCGGAAAGCAGGGCGGTTATCAACAGCAGGTGGCGTAGTAATACAGTCATATCGTTAACCTGTGGTACAGGGTACCACGCTATTTTCTCATGCGGCGGTCGCGAATGCCAAGCGGCTGCCTGCTGGATATGATTCTAGTACAGAATTCCCGGCAGCCAGGTCGCAATGGCCGGCCACAGGGCCAGCATCGACAGCATCAACAGCTGCAGGCCGATGAACGGCGCCACACCGGCATAGATCTGCCGGGTGCTGACCTCGGCCGGGGCCACGCCGCGCAGGTAAAACAGCGCAAAACCAAACGGTGGCGTCAGGAACGAGGTCTGCAGGTTGATGGCAATCATGATGCCCAGCCAGACCGGGTCGATACCCATTGCCAGCAGCACCGGGCCGACGATCGGCACCACCACGAAGGTGATCTCGATGAAGTCGAGCACGAAGCCGAGCAGGAACATCAGCAGCATCACCGCCAGCATGGCGCCGAACTTGCCGCCCGGCAGGTTGGTGAGCAGGTCGGCCACCACTTCGTCACCACCAAAACCGCGAAACACCAGTGAAAAGATCGAGGCACCGATGAGGATCAGAAACACCATGCAGGTAATGCGCGTGGTGCTGCGCATCACCTCCTGGAGGATGCCCAGCGAGCACTGGCGCCGCGACAGGGCCAGCAGGATGGCACCGACGGCGCCAACCGAGGCGGCCTCGGTCGGTGTGGCAATACCCGCCAGTATCGAGCCGAGCACGGCAACAATCAGCAACAGCGGTGGTAACAGGCTGGAGGCGACACGTGGCAGCAGGCTACCCCGGGTACCCCCGGGGTCAGGCTCGATGGCCGGCATGGCCTGCGGGCGTGCCCAGGCGACGATGCCGAGATACAGCAGGTAGAGGCTGACGAGGATCAGGCCGGGTATCAGTGCGCCGCTAAACAGGTCGCCGACCGAGACCGTCTCCGGCGAGTAGATGCCCATGTCGAGCTGGGCCTGCTGGTAGGCGGACGACAGCACATCACCCAGCAATACCAGCACAATCGATGGCGGGATGATCTGCCCGAGTGTGCCGGAGGCGCAGATGACACCGCTGGCGATGCGCGGATCATAACCGCGGCGCAGCATGGTCGGCAGCGACAGCAGGCCCATGGTGACCACGGTCGCGCCAACGATCCCGGTGCTGGCGGCCAGCAACATGCCCACCAGGGTCACCGAAAAGCCGAGGCCGCCGCGCAGTCGCCCGAACAGTTCCGCCATGGTGTCGAGCAGGTGTTCCGCAACACGCGAACGTTCCAGCATGACACCCATGAAGACAAACAGCGGCACCGCGATCAGCGTGACGTTGGTCATGATGCCGTACAGCCGGTTCGGCAGGGCCTCCAGAAAGGCCGCATCAAAGGCACCGGCCAGTTGTCCCACCCAGGCAAACAGCAGGGCCGTGCCGGCCAGCGAGAAGGCCACCGGGTAACCGGCCATGAGGACCAGGCAAACAACGAGAAACAGCAGCAGTGCGATCATGCCGGCAACCCTAGAGCTCGCGATCCAGGTCGCCGTCCGGCGGTGTCCCGGCCGGATCACCCAGCAGCACCAGCGCGTTGCGCAACAGCAGGGCACAGCCCTGCAGCATCAGCAGCACGGCACTGACCGGGATGGCCGTCTTTAACAGGTACACCCCGTCAAGGCCGCCGGCCTCGCGCGAGCCTTCCTGTATGGCCCACGCGGCGGCAACGTAGTCGAGGCTGGAAAACAGCATGAACAGGCACACCGGGAACAGCAGCAGCAGTGTACCCAGCAGGTCCACCCAGGCGCGGCCACGTGCCGAGAGTTTCTGGTAAATAATGTCGACGCGCACATGGCCGTCGTGTTTCAGGGTATAGGCCGCCGCCAGCATGAACACCGCTGCATGCAGGTAGCTGACGGCCTCCTGCAGGGCGATGGAGCCGCTGCTGAACAGGTAGCGCAGGATGACCACCGACACCGCCGTCAGCACCGTGGCCAGCGTCAGCCAGGCAATAAAACGGCCGGTCAGCTCGGCGACCTGGTCCAGCCGGTCAGCGAGGGCTTGCAGGCGTGCATGCATGGCAATGTTGCTAGCCAACAGGCAGGTCGTGCGGGTGTTCGGCGCGCTGTCGCAGGATGCGACCAAAGTCAGCCGGGTCCTTGCGGTGGGTGATCTCGCCCTCGCGGGGAAAGTGCCAGTCATACAGGCGCGATAACCAGAAACGCAATGCGGCGGCGCGGACCACGGTCGGCCATGCGGCGAGCTCCGCGGCTGTGATGGCGCGCTCGGTATGATAGGCGTTCACCAGCGCCTCGAGGCGGCTGTTGACGAAGCCACCGTCGGCCTCCACGCACCAGTCATTGGCCGCGACGGCGAGGTCATACAGCCAGGCATCCGTGCAGGCATAGTAGAAATCGATAATGCCGGTGAGGGTGTCGCCGCTCCACAGCACGTTGTCGCGGAACAGGTCGGCATGAATGACCCCGCCCGGCAGTGCATCGAAGCGGTTCGCCTGCTGGTAGATCACCTCGCGGGCAAGCAGCTCGGCCTCATCGGCGGGCAGCTTTGCCGCGATCTTGTCCGCTGTCGCCATGCGCCAGGCATGTCCGCGGCCATTATCACGCTGCCCGGTGAAGTCCCGTCCGGCGAGGTGCAGCTGTGCCATGGCGCGCCCAAGTATGGCGCACTGTTCGTCGGTGGGGTGGTCCAGGCTGGTACCGGGGAGCCTTGCCACCAGTGCGCTCGGCTTGCCCTTGAACATGCGCAGGTAGTGCTGTTCGTTGTCCTGTAGCGGTGTGGCACTGGGAATGGCATGCGCCGACAGGTGCGCCATGAGGTCGAGAAAGTAACCCATTTCCTCGAACGTGTGGGTCTCGAACAGGGTCAGTACCAGCTGCAGTTTGTCCGTGGTGACGAAATAATTGGTGTTCTCGATGCCATCGCTGATGCCCTCGTAGTCACGCAATTCGCCCGCGGAATAATGCTGCAGGAACACGAGGAGCTCGTCGCGCTCGACGGTGGTAAAGACAGACATGCTGGGCTTACGTTCGCTTGGGGTGCGGCACGGCTTACCAGCTGTGCAGGATCCAGTTGGGCACGACCGGGGCCGGCTCCATGCGGTTACTGCGCGTTTCCAGTGAACCGTCGCCATCGCGGTCATACAGGACGTAAGGCCAGCCAACGCGCGGGTATACCTTGACCATGTATAGCTGTCCATTGACGCGGTATTCGTGAATCTCGCCGTCGCTGCGCTTGATGATCTGCACGTCCGGCTCCATGTCCTCGTCCTCGAGGCCGGTCGGCGGCGGCGGTGATGATTGTGGCGGCGGTGGCGGGGGGGGCTCGGGCAGCGGTTCGAGACCGGCGGGATCACTCGCTGCCAGTGCGGCGAGCGGGCTGAGGAACAGTAGAAAGAGTAGCGGTTTGATCATTGTTATGGTGTCCTGTGGCTCCTGCCGGGTTCGCTTGAGCAGCTTGGCTGCACGCCATTGATGATACCATGGCGCCCTTCGACACCCTGTGTTTCAAGCATAAAGTGAATCATGTCCGAGAAACAATCCCGACCCCTGCTGCTGGTTGACGGGTCTTCCTACCTGTATCGCGCCTTTCACGTCCCCAACCTGCAGCAGTTGAGCAATTCCCGGGGCGAGCCGACCGGTGCCGTTTACGGCGTCACCAACATGCTGCGCAGCCTGATCAGGGAGTACCGGCCGGAGCACATGGCGGTGGTATTCGACGCCCGCGGCAAGACCTTTCGCCACGCGCTGTACCCGGAATACAAGGCGAACCGGCCTTCAATGCCCGAGGAACTGGCCGCCCAGGTGGAGCCCTTGCTGGCCGTCGTGCGGGCCATGGGCCTGCCGCTGCTGCAGGTTCCGGACGTGGAAGCGGACGATGTCATCGGTACGCTGGCCCGCCAGGCAGGCGAGCAGGGTATCGATACCGTGATCTCGACCGGGGACAAGGACATGGCACAGCTGGTGAACAGGCATGTCTCGCTGGTCAATACCATGTCGCAGACCTCGCTGGATGAGGCCGGGGTGGTGGAAAAATTCGGCGTCACCCCGGAGCAGATCATCGATTACCTCGCGCTGATGGGCGACAGCTCGGACAATATTCCCGGGGTGCCCAAGGTGGGCCCCAAGACGGCGGCGAAGTGGCTCGGCATATACGGCACGCTTGATGACCTCATCGCCAATGCCGGCGACATCAAGGGCAAGGTCGGTGAAAGCCTGCGCGAGCACCTCAAGCAGTTGCCGCTGTCGCGAGAACTGACCACCATTCGCTGCGATCTTGAGCTGGAAACTGCGCCAGCGGACCTGCGAGTACAGGCTGCGGACAAGGAGCAGTTGCGTACGCTCTATACCGACCTCGAGTTCATACGTCTGCTGGACGAGCTGGACAGTGATGCCGGTGACAAGCCCGCTTTCGCAGAGGGGGGGCCCGACGCGGACTACCAGACCGTGTTCACCCAGGCGCAGCTGGATGACTGGCTGGCCCGGCTGCAGCAGGCGGGTGTGTTTGCCTTTGATACCGAGACTACCAGCATCGATTATATGGCGGCTCGCATCGTCGGCGTGTCGTTTGCCGTGAACGCCCACGAGGCGGCCTATGTGCCACTGGCGCATGACTACCCCGGTGCACCCGACCAGCTGGATCGCGAGGCGGTGCTGGCGCAACTCAAGCCCCTGCTTGAAAATAGTGATCTATCAAAAATTGGTCATCACATTAAATATGACCGTAACGTGCTGGCA
>CAJQNP010000179.1 GCA_905479705.1 uncultured Gammaproteobacteria bacterium | reverse complement strand
TTCCCTGCATTGCGGATCCGTCGTAACGTCTGCATCGCCTCCGGCAAGGCAAACTGCTCTCCGGCAAAGCCGTCGACAAAGCGACCGCCACGCAGCTCGCCGCGTGCCTCCATGCGCCGGTAGACATACAGCAGGTCACGCCACGGCGGCAGGCCGGTCTCGTTGTCCAGCAGCCTGCGGAACACCAACCCATAGCGATTCAGCAGTACCCGGGCGATATGCTCGACCGACTCGAACCGGTGCGCGTCCTCACTCGCCGGCCGTGGTGGTCGCAACAACGACCAGCGCCCGGCCTGTTCCAGCGGTCGATAACCGGGCCGGCGCTTCATCTTGCGGCGCAGCACCGGTTGCGGCGTGATCAGCGTGCGCAGGCCGGTGAAGCTGTCGGACGTCACCAGCCCCCAGGCCACCAGTTCACCCAGTGCCGTCTCCAGCTGCACTGGTAACAGCCGCGTGTCATCCTGCAGGTCCTGGAAGAAGCTCGCGCCCCATTGCGAGAGGCTGTCGAGCACCTTGCTGGCATCAGCCGACAAGGTGATTTCCGTGCTGTCGGCCATCGAGCTGTAGCGCCGCCAGTCGACCAGGTGTTCCCGGCGAATAAAACTGATCGGTGTGTTCTTCACCGCAGGGCCCCTGCGCTTGTCATGCTGGCCAGGTGCGGGTGGTTGCAGCCGCAGCCAGGTAAACTTGCCGGATTGACACAGCGCATCGAGCTGCGCGGCCGTGAAGTCGCCGATGCGCGCCGGCAGGATGTCGCGTTCCCAGCTGGCTGCCCCCAGTGGAATACCCTCAAGCTGCTGCAGGCTGCGCGCCAGCGCGGCCTCCCCTTCTGCCGGCTCGTCCAGCCCGTGCCAGTGAAACAGGAAGCGCATGAAATCGGACGGCGCCACCGGCTCGATCTCGCGGCGCAATTGCCCGAGGGTGTACCGGTGTATGCGCGCCAGCAGGCCGCGCTCGCACCACTCGGTCTCGATCGACTGCGAGAACTGCCCCTGGATGGCAAAGCCTTCCTGCTGCAAGTTAAGCAGGCCCGTGTCGATGTCGCTCTCCGGCTGTCCCAGCGGTGCATTCAGCTGCGTAACCGTGACCGGTCCCAGCCCTTCCAGGCGACTGCGCAGCAGCTCGGTCAGCGCAGAGGCGCGGTCCCCGGGCACCGGCTCGACCGGCTGGATGTCAGGTATCTGCTGCGCAGCAGTAAACAACGCCAGCAGGTGGTGCAGCCGTTCCGCCGCTGCCCACAAGCCGGCGCCGGAATCCAGTGTAATCACCGTCGCGCGCTGCGCATCCTGCAGCCGCTGCATCAGCGGCGACCAGCCCGCGCCCTCGCCTTCTTCATCAGTAACAAAACCCAGCACCATCAGCGCATCGTGCAACTCGTCCACCGTAGCCGCCTGCGGCCACGCCTGCTGCCGGACCTGCTCGACGGCCGCGGGATCGAGCTGGCCAATCGCCGCGGCATCGGCCGGGTCGAGGTGGCGCGGCTGGTTGATGGCAAGTGTGCGGCGTTCCTCGGCGGCGCCGTCATCGAGAAAGGCATAGGGCCGTGCATTGATGATCTCCAGCGCCAGCGGTGACGGCGCGGCCAGGTCGCGTGCGGTAATGGTGATGCGCCCGTCCTCGATAGCTTCGAGCACACGCACCAGCCCGTCGATATCCATCAGTTCATTCAAACAATCGGACAGCGTCTGCTCGACCAGCGGGTGCCCGGGCACTTCCCGGTCGCCGGCAATGTTCTCGAAGCAGGCCAGCTGGTCGGGAAAGATCAGCGCGATCAGGTCCTCGGCATTGTTGCGCTGGAACGGCGGCGGCACCTTGCCGCTCGCGCGGTTGCGCGGTACCGCCAGCGCGGTGTTGGTCACCCAGCGCCAGCGCACAGGGAACATCGGCGCGGCCAGCAGCGCCTGCACCAGCACGTCCCGAACCGTGGCGGGTTTCAGGTAGCGCGCCGGTTCATCGAGCGGAAAACTGTGCGTCGGCCCGAGCGACAGGATCAGGCTGTCCTCGTTGGCTGCGGCCTGCAGTTCGAAGTTAAAGCGCCGGCAGAAACGTTTGCGCAGCGCCAGCCCCCAGGCGCGGTTGATGCGCGAGCCGTACGGCGAATGAATGACAAAGTGCATGTCGCCGGTCTCGTCGAAGAAGCGCTCGAACACGATCCTGTGCTGTGTCGGCACGAGACCCAGCGCGGCCTTCACCGAGGCGAGATAACCGACCAGCTGCTCGGCTGCACTGCCGGGCAGGGCCAGCGTATCGATCAGATATCGGATCGCCGCGTCCTGTCCCTGTTCCAGGTGGGTGTCGAGTTCACCGCGCAGGCGCGAGACGGCAAAGGACAGTTCATCGGTGCGCCCGGGCGCCTCGCCGAACCAGAACGGGATATTCGGCGGCTGGCCGTTGGCGTCCTCGGCGAACACGCGGCCCTGCTCGATCTTCAGCATGCGGTAAGACTGGTTGCCGAGCTGGAAGATATCACCCGGCATGCTTTCAAAGGCGAAGTCCTCGTTCAGGGTACCGACGAACACGCCCTGCGGCTGCAAGATCACGTCGTAGTCGAACTGGTCGGGGATCGCGCCGCCGTTCATCAGCGCCGTGAGGCGCGCACCCTTGCGCGGGCGCAGACGGCCGTACACCGCGTCTCTGTGTAAATAGGCACTGCGCCGGCCACGCCGGGTATGAAACCCCTCGGCCAGCATCTTCAGCGTGTCGGTAAATTGTTCACGCGCCAGTTCACGGTACGGCCAGGCGCCGGTGAAACAGTCATACAATAAATCCTCGTCCCACTCGCGCGCCGTCACCTCGGCGACCACCTGCTGCGCCAGCACATCAAGCGGATGGTCCGGGATATGTATGCGGTCGAGTTCATCACGGCGAACGGCATCGAGCAGCGCCGTGCATTCCACCAGCTCGTCGCGGGTCAGCGGAAACAACCGCCCCTTCGGCAGGGCATCGACGGCATGGCCCGAGCGCCCGACCCGTTGCAGGAAGGCGGCAATGGACCGGGGCGAACCGACCTGGCAGACCAGGTCGACATCGCCGATGTCGATACCGAGTTCCAGCGAGGCCGTCGCCACCAGCGCGCGCAGCTGCCCCTGTTTCAGGCGCCGTTCCGCATCCAGCCGGTGTTCCTTGGCAAGACTGCCGTGATGCGCGGTGACCGCCTCCTCGCCCAGCCGCTCGGCCAGCGCGGCCGCGGCGCGCTCGGCCAGCCGGCGCGTATTCACGAAAATCAGCGTGGTGCGATGGGCCTCGGCCAGTTGCGTGAGCCGGTCATAGATCTCCGCCCACACCTCGTTGGCCATCACCGCTTCCAGCGGCGAGCCGGTGATCTCCAGCCGGATATCGCGCTCGCGCACGTGGCCGGTATCGATGATGTGACAGGGACGCTGCGCATCATCATGCGGGCGGCCGGTTAGAAAAGCCGCCATCGACTCGACCGGTTTCTGCGTGGCCGACAGGCCGATGCGCACCGGCGGCTGCTTGCACAATGCATTGAGCCGCTGCAGCGACAGGCTCAAATGGGCACCGCGCTTGTTCCCGGCCAGCGCATGGATCTCGTCGACGATCACCGAGCGCACCGTGCGCAACATGGCCCGCCCGGATTCCGAGGTGAGCAATATATAAAGGGATTCCGGCGTGGTCACCAGGATATGCGGCGGCTTGCGCTTCATCGCCTCGCGCTCGGCGGCAGAGGTATCACCACTGCGCACCCGCGCCGTGATGGGCACGTCTGGCAGCCCCGACTCCAGCAACTGGTCACGGATACCATTTAGCGGCAGCTCGAGATTCTTGTGGATATCGTTCGACAATGCCTTCAGCGGCGAGACATACAGCACCCGCGTCTCGTCCGGCAACGGCGACGCCAACCCCTCCACCAGCAGCTGATCAATCGCCGCCAGGAACGCGGCCAGCGTCTTGCCCGAACCGGTCGGTGCTGCAATTAACGAGGCCTTGCCTGCACGGATTGCAGGCCAGGCCTGCGCCTGCACCTCGGTCGGCTGGTCGAAGTGAGTTTCAAACCAGCGAGATACGGCAGGGTGGAAACCGGATAGGGCCATTTGAAAATCATAGGTATCGGGTAAGGATCAGGCAACTACTAATTGGCATCACGAAATAATGTATCCGGCCCCATTTAACGCCATTTAACCAATGGCCCGTCAGTCGAGGGACAGGCCCCCGTAGGCAACACCGGTTAGATGGGCCATCTCCCGGTCCCAGGTCGTCAGGTCATCGACGCAGAACTTGTTGAGATGGTCATGGCCACAGGCCCGCGCCATCACCTGCATCAGCTCGGTAGAGGCGCGAAAGAAATTGTTGAGTTGTTCTGCACCCTTTTCGATCTTCAGGCGCTGGCGAAGATGGGGCTTCTGGGTGGCGATACCCACCGGGCAGTTGTTGGTATGACAGGCGCGCATACCCAGGCAGCCGATCGCCTGGATCGCCGAGTTGGACACCGCGATGGCATCCGCACCCAGCGCCATGGCCTTGATAAAGTCGGCGGGCAACCTCAGTCCACCGGTGATCACGAGCGACACATCCTTGCAGCCTTTGCTGTCTAGATAGTGGCGCGCACGTGCCAGCGCAGGGATAGTGGGTACCGAGATATTATCGCGAAAGATAAGCGGTGCGGCGCCCGTGCCGCCGCCGCGCCCATCGAGGATGATGTAGTCGACACCGATTTGCAGTGCCGCCTCGATATCCCGTTCGATGTGCTGTGCGGAAAGCTTCACACCAACGGGAATCCCGCCGGTCGCCTCGCGCACCTCCGCCGCAAAACGCCGATAGTCGTCGACCGTCTCCCAGTCGGGAAACCGCGATGGCGAAATCGCCGCCTCGCCTTCCTCGAGTCCGCGCACCTCCGCGATCTTGCCCTTTACCTTGTTACCCGGCAGGTGGCCACCGGTGCCGGTCTTGGCGCCCTGGCCGCCTTTAAAGTGAAACGCCTGGCATTGCTGGATCTTTTCCATGGCGTAGCCGAAACGCGCGGATGCCAGTTCGTACAGATAGCGGGAGTTGGCGCCCTGCTCATCGGGCAGCATGCCGCCCTCCCCGGAACAGATGCCGGTGCCGGCCAGCTCGGCACCCATGGCCAGGCTCACCTTGGCCTCCTCGGAGAGAGCACCAAAGCTCATGTCCGAAACAAACAACGGACGCTCCAGTACCAGCGGCTTGTTAGCGGCGGGACCGATGACGACCTCGGTGCCGACGGGGGTCTCGTCGAGCAGGGGTACCTTATGCAACTGCGCCGTCAATAACTGGATCTGTTTCCACTGCGGCAGTTGATCCCCGGGTACCCCCATGGCGCTGACACGACCGTGGTGCCCGACCTCGGACAACCCGTGTTCGGCCAGGTGCTGAATATACCCGGTGTGGGGTTCTTCCGGCCCGCCGTGGATATCCTTGTACAGCCCCTGGTAGGCATCCCGGTCATACGGCTGGGGGTTATCGTTGGCCCAGAGCCTGATCTCGTCCTCGTCAACCCAGACCTTGCCGTCCTCCACCCAGGAATTGAAACGCTGCAGTCGCTCCGAGGGATTGTAGGAACTCACGCCGGACCGGTAGCTGTAGTCCCAGTTGTGCACCCCGCAAATCAGGTTCTCGCCGTCAACATGGCCATCCGCCATCAGCGCGCCACGGTGCAGGCAGCGGCCATACAGCACGGAAACGGCCTCTGCTTCCTCCAGGCGAATGACCACCAGATCGACATCAGCGACCAGCGCATAGGTGGGTTGCAGCGTTTTTAGTTCACTGAAGCTGGCGATAACAACCTTGTGCATGGCGTCTCTCCGGGGAATGTGGTCAGTCAGGATTCTATACCAGGCAATAGTACCGCCCGTGACAGGTACGTTACAGTGTAGCGCTTTTTTTCACAGGCCAGCCGCACGCCGACGGCATGGGTTTATCAGCCTTGCAGACATGCCAGTGCTCGCGCCGGGTGTTCCTGTAGATAACCGCTGCAGTAGACATAGCATTCTCCCCTTTAGTACTGCTGGAGCATGCCACGGCGTAGAAGCCGGATTTAAACGGGGCCCGCCCCTGGTTACTTGCAGCATTGGTACGCCACAAGCGGACGTCATGACGCAAGGACAACCATGACACTCAAGAATAAATGGTGTGCAGTGAGGATCCGAACCTTCGACCATCGGATTAAAAGAAAGCGCAGAGTTTGCGTAACGAGTTTTAACGCAGACTGAAGCGGGGCAACAACGGCCAGTTACGCAATATTCCGCACGCCAGAGAAATGGCCTTTCAGGAACAATGGGTTATAATTTTTTTCCGAATTTGTTCCATTTTTTGAACTAAAAACCATCGCTTTTTACAAGCGGGGGGTCAACGTCTGCTTGTCCCCCGACACGCAAGGACACTTACTTTCCGAAAAGCTGAACCGGGATTACACACCGATGCGCTTGCCTGGTAATACAGCATCCTGCAGAACTCTGGATACACGTAAAATATTCTATTATTCACCATGACAATTGGTCGTCGCCACCCTGCCCTAACACGGATAGTGACACAGCAATAATACCAGGCGGATCGGCCTTCCTCCCTGACTGGCAAGCAACTGGCACCCACTGACGATTCCTGCAGGGCGGGTGAAGGTCAAGAACAAGAGATTACCAGCAACAGAAAAGCGGCCTTATCTAGCGCGCCTGCACTTGATCACACGTTCGCGGGCAGTAACTGCCAGCCAAAAAACAAAATCAATGCAAGGGTATAAGCGCTAACACCGTAATACCCATACACGCCAAGCTTCGGTGTTCTGATCGGCGCCACATTTAAAACAGCCAACGCCACTATGACGAGGTATAGCAACGTGGTAAAAACGGATGTACTGACAAGATCATGAAACACAAAAAGCAGTGCCAGAAAGATTCCGTTATTATCAATGGCCAACCCCTGATAGCTTGATTCGCTGACCAGACCATATACATTGAAATAACTTAACCGGAGCACACCCGCAGCTACAATAATAAAAGCACCCGGAATAAACCAGGGGCTGAAATCACCGTAGCTTAGTAGAACAATCGCAGGGCAGACACCAAAGCTGACAATGTCAATCAGTGAATCAAGCTGGCCACCAAACATTCGCTGATTGTCTGTCCGCGACTTGATACGTTTGGCGATCTTGCCATCGCTCCAGTCAAAGAACACGGCCAGGATCAGCCCGATCATTGAGGCAGGGAAATTGCCCACTATAGCGAAGTAAATGGCGAGGACAGCAGAAAGAAGCCCTGCCAGTGAGCACAGGTTTGCCAGGTCTCTGGTGAAAGAGAAGATTGTCGGCGGCGTCACCGCCGAGTCGGACAGGTCAGGCATTACATTCTCCAGGATTCTGACCGGCTCACGATAACAGCCTTGTATCCAGGGACAATCGATCATTTAACGTCGCGGAAGTTTCGACTTCTTCAGCTGGACAAGCAATGATTTTACGCGCATAGCTACCAGAGGCCGGAATACGTTTATCTTCACCCGTGTTGATAAACTGCAGCGACCCGGCCTGGCGCACAGCGGATGCAACCAGTGGAGTACCTGGAAACATTAACTCTGCCTGATTTAAATCTGGCACGGTATCGATCTCATACCATTTATTTTCATCGAAGAAAGCTGCATCCAGTTTTAGTGAGCCATCGGCCACCATATCGGCAAAAACTGTTTCATAATATTCACCAACACGCCCTTCAGCTATAAAGCTGTCCAGTCGCTCTATCGCGCCATGCCAGCTCTGCAACGACAAACTGTAGATATTCACGGTTTTGTAGCGACGGGCATCATTAACATTGTGGCCCACATGAAAGGCTGTAACAGTATCCTCATTGTTAAGCTCAACAACTGTTCCATTCATCCATGGCAGGATATTCGAGATCGCAATTTTGTCAGGTGTCAGCATGGCATCCAGCATTGATTCCTCAAAAACCAGGTCACTTTCTATCAGCACAAAGGGCTCATCGATAATTTTTCGCGCCAGCCAAAGGGAGTAGATATTGTTGGTTGTCTTGTAGACGGGGTTGAAAACGTAATCAACCTGAAAATCTGCCGCATTGTTTTCAAGAAATTCGCGAACGCAATGATCCAGGTATCCTGTTACCACCACCAGTCGGTTAACACCTTGCGAGCGCAGGTTATCAACCAGGCGTCCCAGTATGGGTTCTCCGCCAACCTCCGTAAGGCATTTTGGCGCATCAAGTGTTAATGGGCGCAGACGGGATCCAGTGCCAGCGGCTAGTAGTAGTGTGGTCGTTATACGTTTTTCGATAATAATGCTCCTTGGTAATCTGGTTGACTATTGAAAGATGTCGCTAATCTGTGTCATGCAAGTCAGTCAGGACTTTATCAGTACTTTCTGGCCGACTTTCCAGGGGAAGACACCAACAGAATGGTTTATCAACGGCCAGTGCCAGAACCGCCACCAACGTCAACCTCCGGATTTTCATCCATGCGTCGATTTCGTTCCGATCAAAGCCCGGTGCTTCTCACATCCTGGATGGCGAAAACATTTTCGCCATTATTTAATTCGAGAAATACGGCATCTGCCGGGCTGTAAATGCCCAGCCAACCCAGCAATGGTGAGTCATGCAATAAATATCGCAATCTTCTCTTTTAAACGGTTACAACCGCCTGAGAAGTCATCGGAAAGCTAAAGAAAGGCCCGAGAATGGGCCAAGGGAAAGCTAAAGGAATATCCCGCCATCATACAGCAAAACCGCGGTCAGATCTTGAGTTTCAGCGACTATCAGGGAAACTGGAATTTCCACTTCTTGTTGTGACTGCATGAATTTATTCAACCCAGTTCCTTCAGTCCATTCCCCAGGGCATCCAGACCGCTTTTTAAAACATCTTCGGGGCAGGCGTAGGAGAGCCTGATATGGCCATCCATGTCAAAATATTCCCCGGGGTTGACCATGACACCGTGATCGTCCAGAAGCTTGTGGCAAAGCTCTATTGAAGACATATCCACCTTGTATCTCGGAAAGCACATTATCCCCCCGTGGGGCGTCACCCATTCAATAATGTCCATATTGGTCTGCATCCATTCGCTCACGACCCGGAAGTTGGACGCGGAAAGATTGTTAAATTTCTGTACAAGCAGCTTCCTGGCATTCCGGAGAGCGTGCGCATTCATCATCTCCCCCACGTAGGAGGAAGACGCATTCGTATGAGCTTTTGCATACTGGCACCCGGAGGCGATCTCCGGGGGAGCAATCACCCAGCCAGTCCTCTGACCTCCCAGGCCATAGACCTTGGTCATGCTGCTGGTGATAATGACGTTTGCTAAACCATAAGCGGAGTCCTGCGGGACAAAGGCACCGTCGAGAAAGATCTCGTCAATCAGTACGTAGATGCCTTTTTCCTGCGCAATCTCTGCCACCTTCCTTATATCTGATTCCCTGTCTGCCATAACCCCGGTGGGGTTGTGGGGGTTTGTTAACACGACCAGCCTTGTCTTGTCAGTGATCAGGCCCTCCAGCACTTCAATATCCAGCTGGAACCCATCCTCAAAACGCCTGAGCCACTGCACCTTCCGGGCCCCCAGCATCTGGGGTGTCAGCCACATGGGCTGGTATCCTGGCTGCTCTATGATGAACTCATCGCCCTTGTCCAGGACGGACAGAAACACGAGAAAATTGGCCTCGGTACCCCCGGAAGCGGTAACGATGTTATCAAGCCCGCAGTCATACATCTTGGCCAGAACATCTTTGAACACATCGGCACCGTAGTGGTCGCCCCGCCCAAGATCCAGATTCGGCCCGGGATCGTAACGGACCAGCTCGTCATACTCGCGCTTGGAAAGACCCTTCATCTTGCTGAAGGCCAGAACGTAATCAGCGCGTTCATGGTTATTCAGAAGCCATCGAAACAGCTCTATGCGCGGAATATTCATAGCAGCAGCATATTGTCAGGTCTTGCCATTTGATTTATGTACATTTGTCAAATACGGCAGTGAATCAAGAGACCAGAGTACTTGAAAGCGCACTCTCTTGTACGGATAAACAGGGCCGGATACATTTTATATACAGGCGAAAATAATGTATCCGGCCCCGTTTATTAGGTGTAGTATCAATTGCCTTACCTCCCCCTATTTGTCCCCAGAAAATATCGGCCGGTGAGTGCTGTACAGCACAACCAACCGGCCAGGTCGTAAAAGCCACAGTGGCTGCCCGCCCCTTTCCGGTTAGTAATATTAACTGGCTGCAGGGGCACAGGCGTCATGACCAATAATACTTTCAGATTCACCAGGTATTAGCTGATGCTTCTATCAGCTGTATTTACTCTTGCGCTGGTAATCTTTCCTGAAGTAAACAAATAAAGGCATAACCAATGAGTAGGATTCAACAAGTACATATTCTGTCCGTTTGCGCGTTGATTATTCCGTTGCTTATGGCAGCTTCCCCCGGCCCCGTGTTCGCGCGGGGCGATGCCGTCGAGTTGCCCGAACACGCACGGGCGAAGAGTTACGGCAGCGGCTGGGAGTGTGAACGCGGGTATCGAAAGGACAACACGGCCTGCACAGCTATCGAGGTGCCTGCAAATGCATATCTAACAAACACCCTTTACGGCAGCGGCTGGGAATGCGGACGAGGTTATCGAGAAGTCAGCGGGGCCTGCGCAGCCATCGTGGTGCCGGCAAATGCATACCCGACAAATTCGCCCTACGGGAACGGCTGGAAATGTGGTCGAGGCTACCGTGAGGACAAGGAGGCCTGCGCTTCCATCAAGGTGCCTGCAAACGCCTATCTGAACTTCCCCGGAGATACCTGGAAATGCGATCGTGGATATCGTGCGCTCCGTGAAAGCTGTGTTGCCATTCCTGTGCCGTCGAATGGTTACCTGGTGAACTCCCAGCACGGGTCTGGTTGGGCGTGCGATCATGGATATCGAGCGAGCGACAGCGACTGCGTCGCTGTGAATGTGCCGGCGAATGGATTCCTGACGGATGCCTCGTACGGGTCTGGTTGGGCGTGCGATCGCGGATATCGAGCGGACAAGGAGGCCTGTCTCGCTGTAAATATAGCGGAGAACGCTCACCTTGATGCTTCCGGAAACGACTGGGAATGTGACCGTCCTTACCGCAAGAAACAGGGCAAGTGCTTTCTGCCTTGATGGAGCGGAGAGCACCGCAGAGACTGACCCGGAAAGCCGACCGGGTATGGCAATAGTTGGCTTGAATATCCTCTATCAATTACCTGGAGAACCATTATGTCGAAAGAACGCAAAAGTCACAGGGAAGAAAAAAAGAAACCTGCCATGACACCGAAAGAAAAGAAGGCTGCCAGGAAGTCCAGGAAGGAATCCAGGAATGTCCTGGGCGAACACTGAGTTTTTTTGTTACCCGCTTGGCCATGATAGCGGCCTGAGCGGTGTTCCCCGCAGTGGGGGGTGTGCGCGGGCACAGGCCTTATTCTGGACACGTCTGTAACCGGTCGCAGCAAGGGCGCTGCTGGATACTGTCGACAGGGATTATGTCGTAATTGCAAACAGAGTGAAAAAAGCGACGCGCTACCCGACTCTCGATAATGTACCGAATTTCAAGCTGAACCGAGGATTATGAGCAAA
>CAJQNP010000178.1 GCA_905479705.1 uncultured Gammaproteobacteria bacterium | reverse complement strand
GTTCTCGGCTGACGTGGCCGGGACGATGAGCGAGCAACTCTCCAGCCACCTGTTCGCAAACAGCAATTTTGACCAGCGGCTCGCTGAACTTGATGATCAACTGGCCGGCATGGCCACGGACCGGTTCGTGGCGCTGACCCCGCAACTCAGCGACAGCATAGCCAGGGCGGACTGCATGCCGGATGATTTGGCATCCTTGCCGCCATCGACACTGAACTATGACGCGTTGCGTGCCTCGGTCGCGGCAGGCAGTGGTGTCGGGATGGGGCTGGTAACCAGCAAGTTACTGGCGAGCAAGACCACCTCGGCCGTGGTCGCCAAGGTCGCGGCGAAAAAGTCCTTCCAGACGGGTGCCGCGGTCGTCTCGAAAACACTTGCCAAGAAGGGCTCGTCGACACTGCTGTCCACCGGTGTCGGTACCGCCATCTGTGCGCCGACCGGACCCGTGGCAATCCTCTGCGGCGTCACGGCCGGGCTGGTGACCTGGTTTAGCGTCGACAAGGCGCTGGTCGAGCTGGACGAGGCCATGAATCGCGAGGAAATGCGCGCAGATATCATGGCGGTACTGGATGAACAGCGGCAGATTCTGACAGGACAGCTCGTTGACAGGCACATCATCCGTATTGACCGCATGGCAGAGCATGTCGACCAGACCATTGACAGGATATTCATACCGGCCAGTGATGGACTTGGTGAAAATTGAGCCCCGAAGTTGGGCCGGGACAGGCGCTGCGGCTTGTTCTGCTGGCTATTTGCCTGTCATTATATGTGCTTTGCTTGAACACTGGAGGTAGGGTTTGTCTATGTTGTTGCGCGTTGTGGGTCGTTTGTTACTGGTATTCAGCTTGTACGCGGTCAGCATCGTGGCGCATGGCTACGATGTCAATGAGCGTTTCTCGGTCGGCGGGGTTCTGGCGGGCGCCTGGCAGTGTCAGTTTTTGACTGTAAGCGATGCTGCCGATGATGCCTGCCGGGGCGCGGTCCCGTTAAATCCGGAGTTTGGCTACAAACTGACGGACCAGGCTTTACTGCATGCCCGCTTCGCCTTTGTGGCGGGTAACGGACTGAATACGGTGTCACCGTTTCAGGTTTCATCCTGGGCCGCAGATTTACAGGACGACGTCAGGGACATCAACGGCCGTGGCCGTAACTACCTGATGACCGCCTGGTATCAGCACAATTTCACCATCAGACCCGACATACGCCTGCAGGCCACCGTGGGGCTCATCGATTCATCCGAATACCTCGATACCAACCTCTACTCCAACGATGAATACACGCAGTTCATGAATGAGGCGCTGGTGAATAACCCGGGTGTCTTGCTGCCTGCCTATGACCGGGGGCTGGCAGTGTCCTGGGGTATGGGGGCATGGGATATCCACGCGGTCTATATGAATGTCGGCAAGACCGATGAAGGTGGCAGTGACATCGCCGGGTCGGACAGCGTGGATATAGCCGATAACTATGACTATCTCGGCCTCGAGGCTGACTACACGCTCACCACCCCGCTGGGAATGGGCAACTACCGCGTCATGTATTTACAGACCTCGGATGATTTTATCCATGCTGATGGTACAAAGGCCGCACGTTCTTCTGCTGTGCTGCTTTCATTCGACCAGTCGCTGGGTGAATCACTGGGTGCCTTTTTACGTGTCGGCAGGCAGTCTGATGACACGGCCATAACGTACCGAAGTATCTATTCCGGCGGCCTGGATATCAGCGGTAACCTGTGGGGCAGGGCGCGCGACAATGTGGGTCTCGGTATTGGCTTCCTGGAGGGTGGGAACGAATCAATTGATTACAGTCGTGTTGCCGAGGCCTATTACCGGATGGTATTACACGAACATCTGGCAGTGACAGCCGATCTCCAGTACATGCGCGACGTGCAGCGCGACGGTTCCGGTCCGGAAGGCTTTATCCTGGGCCTGCGTGTAGTCACAAACCTGTAAGACTGCCTGCCTGTCACTTGTTCAGATCGGCAATCAAGAGACAGGCAGGGCCGGGTTTGATCGCCTTTCAGCCAACCAGGTTCCCGCGTACTTGCCGGAAGTCGGTCAGCGACCTGTCTGCAACGGTGTCATCATTGGTCGCTGGCTCAAGATCCTGCAGACGGTTAAGCTCATCCATGCCGATCAGTGACCAGGCGGACTTGTCAGTCAGCAGCTTGTAGATCAGCAGCTTGTTCATCAGGTGGCCACTCTTGAAGGCATGGTAGTGGCCCATCACCGGTGGGCCGATCAGTGACAGGTCGCCGATGGCGTCCAGCACCTTGTGGCGCACGAACTCGTCGGCAAAGCGCAGGCCTTCCGGATTTACAACGCGTTCACCGTCAACCAGGATGGCATTGTTCAGCGAGCCGCCCAGCGCCAGACCGCGTTCACGCAACTGCTCCACCTCGTGCAGGAAGCCAACGGTCCGTGCCGGCGCAATGCTGTGTCTCAGCTCCGGGTCATCGGCTTTCACGGACAGGGTCTGTGCGCCAATCGCGGGTTCACTGAAGTCGATCGATACCGTCACCCTTGGCTGGTTATCCGGCATGAACAGGGCGTAGCGTTCGCCGTCGCGCACCTCGACGGGCTTGTGTATCCAGATCGCCTTTCTCTCTGCCTCGATCTCGCGTGTACCGATGCTCTTGAGTGTTTCCACGAATGGCATTGCACTGCCATCCATGATCGGAATCTCCGGTCCGTCAACCTCGATCTCCAGGTTGTCGATAGCGCACAGGCGCAGTGCCGCCATCAGGTGTTCCACGGTCGAGATGGAAACATCATGGCTGTTCGCCAGGCCGGTCGACAGGGTGGTGCTTGATACCCGGTGCCAGCGTGCCGCGATCAGGGACCGCGACGTCGGTACATCCTTGCGGCGGAAAAAGATGCCGGATGCATCGTCACAGGGCCGCAGTGTCATGCGTGTCTTTTTGCCGCTGTGCAGGCCCAGACCGACAAAGCTGACGGCCTGCCTGAG
>CAJQNP010000177.1 GCA_905479705.1 uncultured Gammaproteobacteria bacterium | reverse complement strand
ACCTGCAGGAAATCTGCGATCGATTCCTGCAACTGTTTGAGGTTCAAACGGGGCGTCCTTTCCCCGAGGACCCCTATGAACAACTGGAACTGGCGATCAAGGCGGTATTCAACTCATGGATGGGAAAGCGCGCGGTCGATTACCGGCGCGAGTTCGGCATTACTCCGGACATGGCCAACGGCACGGCGGTGAATATCTGCACCATGGTGTTCGGCAATTACGGCAACGATTCTGCCACCGGGGTCGCCTTCACGCGCAATCCGGGCACCGGTGAAAACCGTCTGTTCGGCGAATACCTGGTGAACGCCCAGGGCGAGGACGTGGTGGCCGGTATCCGCACGCCAAAGCCCATCGACAGGCTGGACCAGGAAATGCCGGAGATGGCGCGGCAACTGGCCGTGCTGCGCAACCGGCTCGAGAGTCACTACCGGGAAGTCCAGGATTTCGAGTTCACGATCGAGCGCGGCACGCTGTACTGTCTGCAAACCCGTAGCGGCAAGATGAACGCACCTGCCATGGTGCGCAGCTCGGTGGAAATGGCGGGTGAAGGGCTGATCGACCGGGAACAGGCCATGCTGCGCATCAACCCGGATCACCTGGAGCAGATGCTGTATCCACAACTGGACAGTAATGTGCGTGCCGAGCCGGTGGCGCAGGGTCTTCCCGCCTCACCCGGTGCAGCCGTCGGGCAGGCCGTTTTCGATGCCGACCGGGCGGAGCACCTGGGCAGGACACTCGGCATGAAGGTCATCCTGGTGCGGGAGGAAACCAAGCCCGAGGATATCCATGGCTTTTTCGCCGCGCAGGGCATATTGACCAGCCGTGGTGGCAAAACCTCGCATGCTGCCGTCGTGGCGCGCGGCATGGGCAAGCCTTGTGTGGCGGGCGCCGAGGGAATCAACGTCGATGTGCAGAAACGCGAGGCCTTCGTCAGCGGCAAGATGATCCGGGAAGGCGATCTGATTACCATCGACGGCTCCAACGGCAATGTCTATTTCGGCGAAATACCGACAGTTGAACCGGAATTTTCGAGTGAACTCAACCAGTTGCTGTCATGGGCCGATGAGGTCGCCTATCTGCGCGTGATGGCCAACGCGGATACGCCGGAAGATGCTGCACGCGCGCTGAAGTTCGGCGCCCGGGGTATCGGCCTGTGCCGTACCGAGCGTATGTTCAACGCCGTCGACCGCCTGCCCGTCGTGATCGAAATGATCGTCGCGGAAACCACCGAGCAGCGGCAACATGCGCTGGATCGCCTGCTGCCGATCCAGCGTTCCGATTTCAGGAAGCTGTTTGAAACCATGTCGCCACTGCCGGTCACCATCCGCCTGCTGGACCCGCCAATCCATGAATTCCTGCCCGGCGAAATACAGCTCAAGGACGATATCGAGAAACTGCAGCACCTGAAAAACTCGGTGGAGGGGCTGGACGTGCTGAGTGGCGCCCTGTCACTGATCTCGCAGAAAAACAAAAGCGAGGAAAAGATTCCGGAAATGGTCGATGTTGCCTTGATCGAGAAGGCCCTGGAAACCAAGCAGCTGATGCTGCGCAAGGTCCGCGAACTGACCGAGGTCAACCCGATGCTGGGACATCGCGGCGTGCGCCTGGGTATCACCTACCCGGAAATCTACCGGATGCAGATCCAGGCAATCCTGGAGGCCGAGGCCGAGTGCGCAGCCAAGGGGATCGAGGTCCATCCGCAAATGATGGTGCCGCAGGTGTGCTCGGTGGAAGAGCTGAAATGGGTGCGGGAATACATGGATGAAATCAAGGCCAGCGTGGAGCAGCAAACCGGGCAGCAACTGAACTGCCGCTTCGGCACCATGATCGAGGTGGTGCGCGCCTGCATGCGCGCGGACTCATTGGCCAGTCAGGCGGATTTTTTCTCGTTCGGCACCAATGACCTGACCCAGGCCGCCTTCTCGTTTTCACGCGAGGATGCCGAAAACAAGTTCCTGCCGATGTACAACAAGAACGGCATCCTCAAGGACAATCCGTTCGAGGTGCTGGATGAAAAAGGCGTTGGAAAACTGATGCAACTGGCCATGCAATGGGGACGCGGGGTCAAACAGGATCTTTCCGTCGGTATCTGCGGCGAACACGGGGGGCACCCGGCATCCATCGAATTTTGCCAGCGCGCCGGCCTGAACTATGTTTCCTGCTCGGCGCCCCGCGTACCGGTGGCAAGGCTGGCGGCTGCGCATGCATTGCTGAAAAATCGTTAAGCGTTAGTAACCAGGGGCTGTCCTGTTGTGGTCAGCGCAGCGTGAAGCGGGCACTCCCGGTGGCAGCACCATCCAGCCTGATGTTTTGTTGTTCGATATGGATTTGCAGGCTGCGCAACTGCAAGGCGGACATATCAAGCAACACACCCGCCGGCATGATTCTCTCCAGGACATTCTCAAGGCGCTCGCTGACCAGTTCGAGGTACTGTGCCAATGCCTGGTTGGCCATACCCTCGAGGGTCTGACGGATATACTCATGAAACGATTTCTCTAGCAGGGCCATGGTGGAATTTCTGGCATCATAGTCAAACGTCAGGTCTTGCACTTCCAGCTTCCGTTCTTCAGCTTCATAGACCAGCCTTGCCTGCAACTCTACCGTCCCGGCGACATCGCCGACCAGTTCTACCCATGCACTGATTTCCTGGCCGCTGCCCGCGAGGACGAACTTTTTGATGCCCGCTTTCTGGCCATTGATGTTAAAGGATTGTCCGCCAAGGTTGTCGGATATCCTCTGGTTGAGGTTTGCGAAATCCAGGCTCACACCCAGTTGCAGGTTAAGCCCGGAAGAACGGGGATAATAGCGCTCAAGTGGCGGTAGTCGCACTGGTTTGACCGCCGGTTCAGCACCCGCCACCAGTGCCGGCTGCAAAGCAACGGCAAGATGTGCGTCGATGTTATTACCCCGGCCTGTTATCCCGGATAGTGCAACACCCACCGGTCTGAATGTTAACCAGTTGTCCTGTCCGAGTTCGACCGGTTGTTGCAGTAAAAACCAGGATCGCTGCGCCTGTTTCCGGATTGAATTCATACCGGGAGCAAATGTGCGAAGCGCTGCCTGCAGGCTTTTCTGCATTTGCTTGCGGAATTCCTTCTCGACCAGGGGCGTGACATCGATATTTGCGATAGTCATTTCACAGCGGTCAAGGAAGCGGGTCGGCAGGATGCGAAACTCGGGTCTCACGGTCCAGTCCGGTCCCCATCCCAGGCGGACCTGCATACCAATCAACGCCTGTCGCGGCGGTTCATCGATGCCGCAACTGCCTTTCAGGTTGATTGCACCCAGTACTTTTTTTTGTGCCCTGATCCAGTAACGGATATGTGCCTGAACCAGTAACACATCACCCGAGACCGTAATGCTGAGGGGGCCACGCCAGGCACGGTATTGCGACTGTATGCCGTGCCAGTCCTTCCATGTGCGCCAATGACCCGCCTGCAGTGGAAGTGTCTTTTCAGCTGCCCTGATCAGAGGGTCGAGCGACAGTTGCACCGGAATTTCAATAATTGAAACCGCTGGTATGGGTTGCTTGCTGCCGGCAACTGGCTGCGCGCCGGCAGCAGGCAACCCAAGCAACAGCAGCAGTGGCAGGAGCAGTGTTCTATAAAGGCGCAGACGCCGGATATTTATGTGCTGATAAGGCGGCATGCTGGACGATGAAGATTGCGTTTGTCGGACATGACCTGCAAATGGCCATATTTGAATGACAGCAAGGATATGACCAAGGCATTGAATTTCATGAGAAGGTGCCCCTGCTGTGCCCCACGCCCGGTTGCGATCGATCATCCGGGTCCCGACGCACCGCGTAGGTGCGTCCCCGGAATTATCGTCGCGCACGGACTCCATTCGGTAGTCCTGTCGATCACTGGAATCTGGTGTACCTGGCCAGTTCGTAATGGAGTATATTCGTCAGGCAGCAGATTTAACAACACGCTGAGATAGGTCACTGATGCATCAGCATACTGCCTTCATGTATGGCAGGTAACCGGGGGGAATGACGATGACCGAGAAACTGACACTGAAGAAGCTGTCGGGTGAACTGGAAACACTGCGCACACGGGTACAGGAATTGGAGTTGCAGCTCGAACGCAAGCTCGAAACCACGCTGGAGAAGGCTGCTGCCAGGCTGAAGTCCAGAATCGAGTCAAACCGTCTACCAGGACACGGGGCAAGTATCGATACCGAGGCTCGCCAGCAGTTGATTGCAGAGGAGGCTTATCTGATTGCCGAGCAACGGGGTTTTCAGGGGGGTGATGCGGCAGAGGATTGGGCCAGAGCAGAAAAGCAGGTCAATCATAGGCTGATGCAGGAGAGCATCGTCGGGAAATCAGCGCCGCCTGGCAAAAGGCCAGTTACAAAAAAGACCACTACAAAACCATCCAGTCGGGCAAAGTAACCCGGCGTTAAGCCCGGAGCCGCTATACAGACTGGCGGTAGCAGAGTGCACGACAAAGACGACAGGCCGGATACAGACCCCGATTTGCTGAATCACGGGCGGTTGGAGCAGGCAGTTTCGTCCACGTACGCCATCGGCGATGTCCAGGGATGTTTCGATGATCTGCTGAGGCTCCTGGAGAAGCTGAAGTTTGATCCGGAGGCTGACCAACTCTGGTTTACCGGAGACCTGGTCAACAAGGGGCCGGACTCACTGGAGCTGTTACGCTTCGTGCGCGGTCTTGGTGGCGCGGCCATCAGCGTGTTGGGCAATCACGATCTTTACTTGCTGGCTGCAGCGGCCGGCGCAGTGAATATCCGCAAGAAGGACACGATTGCCGGGATCCTTGATGCCCCTGACTGCGAAGAGCTGCTGTTCTGGCTGCGTCATCAACCCGTCCTGCATCATAGCGAGGACCTCGGTTTTACCATGGTACATGCCGGGCTCCCTCCCCAGTGGGACCTGGAGAAGGCCCGGCAATGCGCTCGCGAGCTGGAGACCGTGTTGCAGAACTTCAATTACGAAGATCTGTTTCAGCACATATCAGCAGGCGGACCCCTGCGCTGGCGGGAAGAGCTGGATGGCTGGGAGCGTCTGCAGTTCATCACGTATTGTTTTACTCAACTGCGCTGGTGCGACCTCAGCGGCCGAATCGATCTGCCGGGAAAAAGATGCCTGTCCAGGAAGAAAAAAATGCGCTCACGCCCCTGGTTCGAGATACCGCATCGTGCCAGTAAACCAATGAAGATTCTTTTCGGACACTGGGCCAAGCTGGTCATCAGTCCATCGAATAAAAAATCGGCAGGCGTGGTGCC
>CAJQNP010000176.1 GCA_905479705.1 uncultured Gammaproteobacteria bacterium | reverse complement strand
CGTCGACCTGCTCGCTGCTCTTGCCGACCTGGTGCAGCAGGCCGTCCATCGAGGCCATGTAGAGAAAGGCAAAGGAAATCTCGCCTTCGCCAAGGCTGGTCTGCAGCGACTCGAGGTTGGCATCTTCCGGCTGGCGCCAGTCCGAGCAATGGAACTTCGTGCCGGAGCGTTCCAGGTGGTCAAAGATGCTCTTGCCCTTGTTCATGCCGCCGGGCCTGAACAGGTCGCGCTTTTCGCAGTAATCGAAGCGGTCGATGAGCTTGAACGGCATGTTGTAGAGCTGGAAATAGCCCTGGAAGCCGTAGACGCGTTTTACCACCTTGCTGATCCAGTTGCGTACCCGGCCGCGGTCGGTCATGCCCTTCGGCAACCAGCGCAGCAGGCGCAACGGCCGGAACGGCGAGCGTTCGCGGGTATGGTAGAAAAATGACCAGTGGCCATGGTCGCGCGGCTGGTTGCCGGTCAGGATCGACGGGACGCAGGCAGAGGAAAAGCCCAGTACCGAGCGCAGCTTCGAGCGGAACGGTAGTTCCTCCTCGAGGAAGCGGCGGTCCCGCAGCACTTCCCAGCCGAGCGCATCGATGAAGACGACGATAGAGACTTTGTCAGACTTGCTGTTCATGTGTATTCCCCTGTTGCAGTCGTGTGCTGTCTAGGCCGCCACTTCCTGGTTGAGATGGTCGATGGCTGCCTGCGCGTCGGCAAAGATCTGGAAAACCTCGTGCATGCGGGTGAGTTCGATGAGGGCACGTACATCGTCGGTCAGGTTCAGCAGGACCACCCGGCCGCTGGTTTTGTGGGCGGCCTTGAGGGCGGATACCAGCACCGAGAGACCACTGGAATCGACAAACGCCACCTTGCCGAGGTCGAGGACCAGGTAGCGATGGCCCGTGGCGATCAATTCCAGCAGGTCCTTGCGAATGGCCATGGAGTTTTCCATGATCAGGCGCTGCGGAAGTTGTACGACGTCTACATTGCCATATTGAATGTTGCTGATAGTCATTGCGCGACTCCTTGTAGTGTTGGGTGTGCTCATGTCCGGCAGGCCACAAGGCATAGTCCGGTCTTGTTCGCTGATGTTGTTGCAACAGCCGTGCCAGTTTCTTTCCTGCAGGAAAACCAGTGAGATAGGCTGCAAATGCCGGGGCAGGCACGCTGTAAGGCGTGGCGCTTTGCAATTTGCGAGGCAGTTATCCGCACGGACACCGGGCCGGTGTTTGCAATATGCGACGGAAGTTGGCGTTGCGGGAAACCGGCGGCTGGCCCGTGCATGCCGCGGGCCGCGTGTCGTGGGAAAGAACCGGGCTGCCGTCCGTGGCAGCTGCTCAGGAGGGCGTGGTGATGTCAGCCGGTGCCAGCAACGGCTTCCAGCAGGTCGGGATGGGGCGCGTGTGCGGCCTCGGGGCGGCGGGCATTGTCGATCAGCCAGCCGAGGTCGGTCGTGGCGCAATCGACAAAGGCACCGTCCGGCTGTACGCAGAAGCCGGCACTGACGATCTGCTGGAACAGTCGCGCGGGCGCGCGTATCCGGGTGTAGTCCTGCAACAGGCACTCGCTGATGCGCGCGCCGGGTTCGATGACGCAGTTTGTGCCGATGTAGGTCGGCCCGGTAATGCGGGCACCGTCACCAATGGCGCTGCCGTTGCCGATCACCACCGGCCCCTCGATCTCGATGCGCTCCCAGTTGGCACGCACGTGGCTGCCGGCGCGCACGCCCGGCTGCACTTCCTTGCCGGGCAGCGGGTAACCGCGATAGCCCGCGTTCAGCAGCAAGCGGTTGGCGTGCCAGTAGTCGGTCAGTGAACCGATGTCGAGCCACTGGAACGGCAGGGTGGTAGCAAAAAAGGGCAGCTGCTTGCTGACGAGGTCCGGGAACAGCTGGCCGCCGATGTCGTACTCACGGCCTGCCGGGATGTGTTCGAATATCCCGGGTTCGAATATATAGATGCCGGTGTTGATCGTGGTCGACAGGGCCTCCTGCGGGTCCGGTTTTTCCTGGAAGGCCGTTATGCAGCCGTCGCTGTCGGTTACCACCACACCGTACTTGTGAACCTCGTCCCGCGGAACTTCCTTCGTGACCAGCGTCGCCAGTGCGCCACGGCGCCGATGCTCGGCCACCGCGGCACTGATATCCAGGTTGATGAGCGCATCGCCGCACAGCACGATGAAGGTGTCATCGAAGAACCCCGAGAAGTCCTGGATCTTGCGCATGCCGCCGGCCGAACCCATGGCGCGCGTGTGCAGGGTGTCGCCCTCGAGGTGACCCTCGAAGGAATAGGCGATATCGATGCCGCGGCCATTGCCGTCGCGAAAATAGTTCTCGATCTCCGACGCCAGGTGGCTGGTATTGATGATGATGTCGCGGACGCCGTGCCCGGCCAGCAGTTCGATGATGGAATCCAGCACCGGGCGGCCCAGCAGGGTCAGCATCGGCTTCGGCTGAAAATTCGTCAGGGGTTGCAGACGGGTGCCTTTGCCCGCTGCCAGTATCATTGCCTTCATGGGTTCCTCCAGTCGGGGGGTGTTTGTCCCTGTTGCTGGATGCAAACTGTGTGCCAGCTTGGATGGAGGGTGATGGATTCTGGCCGCTTACTGGCGCCTGGCGTTTCGAGTCAGCGTTATTCGCGGCATTTCACCAGGGTGACCACATTTCGCAGCTTGCCGCGCCGGTAGCGGGCGATATCCATCCACTGCTGCATGATGAACCAGCCGCGGCCGTCGATCTGCAACGGGTCGGGGTCTGCCTGCTGCGTTTGCTGTTGCAGTGGCTGCCCGCGGTCCTGGACCTGCACGACCAGCCAGCGTGTATTGCTGTAAAGCCGGATGCCAATATCCCCGGGGGCGTCACGATAGGCGTGTTCGACACAATTGTTGACTGCCTCGACGACACAGGTCATCACCTGGAAGGCCGGTGTGCCCTCAAGCCCGGCATGGCTGCAGCGTTGCTTCACCCAGTCTGCTGCAATCGCCGGGGCCTCGGCATTACTGTGGATGCTGAGTTTTTCGGTCATCGAACAGGGTTGCAGGCGGGTGTCTTTGGCTGCTGCTGGAGAACATCAGGCGCCGGCGACGGCGCTTTCCCACTGCTGGCGCTTGCGGTAGATCGTTGAGGGGCTTATCTCCAGCAGGGCAGCGGCCTTTGGAATGTTGCCGTCACAATGCTCGATGGTGTGTTCAATGACCTGCTTCTCGACTTGCCAGAGTGGCTGGATTGTCATGCTATCGGTACCGGCGGAGGTTACCGCGGGCTCGCCGCCCGGCGACTCGCCCTGGGCAGACAATGCCGGCATCGAGGCACTGATATCGCTTAATGGTGGTGGCAGCATCGACGGTGTGACGATGTCCTGGTCATTGAGCACAACGATGTTGCGGATCACGTTCTGTAATTGCCGCACGTTGCCGGGCCAGTCAAAGGCGCGCAGGATAGATTCGGTCTCCGCGGTAAAGCGCTCGAAACGCTTGTTTTCCTCGTGGGTGTAGGACTTCAGCAGGTGGCGTGCGATCAGGATGACGTCGTCCTCGCGTTGTCGCAAGGGGGGTAGTTCGACCGGAATGACGTGCAGCCGGTAGAACAGGTCCTCGCGGAAGCGGCCGGCCCTGACTTCCTCTATCGGATCCCGGTTGGTGGCGCAGACAAAGCGAGTATCCACCGACTGCAGCTTGCTGCCGCCCACCTTCTGGAAACTGGACGTCTGGATGAAGCGCAGCAGTTTGCTCTGCAGATCCATGTCCATTTCGCAGATCTCGTCGAGGAACAGGGTGCCGCCGTCGGCACGGGCAGCGGCACCCTCGCGTGCCGTAACAGCCCCGGTAAAGGCGCCCTTGGTATGACCAAAGATTTCGCTCTCCATGAGGTCCCTGGGAATGGCGGCACAGTTCAGGGCCACGAAGGGCTTGTCGCGGCGCGGGCTCTCGTTATGTATTGCGTGGGCACAGACCTCCTTGCCGGTGCCGCTTTCCCCGGTGACAAACACGGTTGCCTTGCTGGCGGCGGCACTGTTGATGATCTGGTAGACGGACTGCATCGGCAGGGAGGCACCCACAAATTCGTGAAAATGGTCGCGCCGGTACAGGTCAACGATTTCTTCCAGGCCCTGCCGCTTGAGTGCATTTTCCAGGGTGACGAACAGCCGGTCGGCTGTGAATGGTTTCTCGATGAAATCAAAAGCACCGGCCTGCATGACCTCGACGGCGATGTCGACAGATCCATGGGCAGTAATCACAATCACGGCGGTCGGCAGGGCGCGGGTGTTTACCTCGTTGAGGATGTCCATGCCGTTCATGTCGGGCAGTTGCAGGTCCAGCAGGATGGCATCGAAAAGGTCAGCCGCGATGGCCTCAAGTGCGGCTTCACCGGTATCGACATGCACGACCTGGTAATCCTTTTCGCGCAGGTATCCCTGATAAACAACCGAGAGTGACGGGCTGTCCTCCACCAGTAATATCTTCTTGCCAGTACCTTTCATGTGTGCTCCAGTCCCGCGGTGCGCGTTGATGTCCCCGGTATTCTTTGTATTTTGCGCAGTCTTTCCCGCCGGATTATAGCAGTCGCTAACTGTTGCGTGGTGATCTCAGCTCGCGGCTTTTTTTTCAACCGCATCAACTGGTTGATAGATTTCCAGCTCGATCTTTACCTGCTCCCATGCCTCTGTAATGCTGCGCGCTGTTTCTTCAATATCGCCTGGCTGGTCATTGCGGCAGGCGAGCTCCAGTTTATGAGCCAGCTGCTGCAACTCAAGGGCGCCAAACGTACCGGCACTGGACTTCAGGCTGTGTGCCTCGCGCTGCAGCTGCTCCGGTGCAGCAGGAGACAGGTGCTGTGCTATGGCCTGCACGCGGCTGCTCGCTTCTGTACGAAAAGCCTCAAGCATGCGTGGCAGCAGCTCCGCGCTGGTATCACGTGCCAGCTGTTCCAGGGCGTTGATATCAAGCACCTTTGATGGTTGCGATGTCGTTTCGGCCGCGCTATCAAGCGGCGTAGCCGGGGCAGGTTGCGCTAACCACTTGTCGAGCACCTTGAGCAGCCGCTGCTTGTCAATCGGCTTGGAAATATAGTCGTTCATGCCCGCTGCGATAAATTTTTCACGGTCTCCCTTGATGGCATGTGCTGTCATGGCAACAATGGGTATGCGCGCCTTGTCGTCAGTGAGTTCACGAATAGCGGCGGTTGCCTGTATGCCATTCATTTCCGGCATGGAGATGTCCATGAGTACCAGGTCGTAGGGCAGGTTGCAGACGGACTCGACCGCCTCCTTGCCGTTGGTCACGGTGTCGAGGTGGTAACCGCTGTCTTTAAGCATGGCGAGTGCCACCATCTGGTTGGCGGGGCTGTCCTCGGCGAGCAGAATACGGGCCCCGGGCCCGTTGCGCCGGTACGGCGACGGCTGCTCATGGGGCGGGTCGCTGACGGCGGCAGGCGGGTTCCCGGCGGGTGCGGTTTCCGCCGGCTTTTCAGTGGAGGAATGGCCCTCGACAAGGGGAATTTCAAACCAGAAACAGCTGCCTTCGCCGGGTACGCTTTCCACGCCGATCTCCCCAGCCATCAGATTGACCAGGTTTTTGCAGATGGCCAGACCCAGCCCGGTGCCGCTGGATGCGCTGGTCACGTTCTGGTTCAACTGGGTGAACGCGTCAAATAATACTTCGTGGCCCTTGCTATCAATACCCATACCGGTGTCGTGGACTGCGAAGCGCAGCAAACAGTTCCTGGCCTCTCCGGCTGCTGTGACCTCCAGCTTTACTTCACCCTGATCGGTAAACTTGACGGCATTACCAATCAGGTTGAGCAGTATCTGCCGGAGACGTCCGCTGTCGCCCTCGATAACGGCCGGCAGGCCGGAGTCCAGGCTGCTGTGCAGGTGGATACCGCTGGATTCCGCTCTGGGGGCGAGTATGTCGAGAGTGCTGTCGATAAATGAGCCGAGGTTGAAACTCTCCATCTCCAGGTCCAGTTTGCCGGCGTTGATTTTCGAGAAGTCCAGTGTGTCGTTGATCAGGTTGAGCAGTACGCTGCTGGAATGGCTGGCTGTCTTTATCCAGGCTTGCTGCTGCGGGGTCAGCTTGTCTTCCTCTGCCAGCAGGCCGAGTAAGCCTAACACAGCGTTCAGGGGTGTGCGGATTTCATGGCTCATGTTGGCAAGGAAACTCGATTTCGCTTGCGTGGCTTGTTCTGCAAGTGTCTTTGCCTGCTTCAGCGTGGTTTCGTATTCACGCCGTTCCGTGATGTCGCGTACAAATGAAGTAAACAACGGCTTGTCCCTGACCCGGGTGACGTTGACGGCCATCTCGATTGGAAACTCCGTGCCGTCCGCACGCATGGCGTCAATCTCGATGCGGTTGCCGAGAATGGGACTTTCTCCGGTGGCCAGGTAGTGTGCCAGTCCCGCCTTGTGCGCCTTGCGTTGCGCGGGCGGTATGATGGTTTCCGCCAGGGGGCGGCCGATGACCTGTTCGCGGCTGTAACCGAAGGTCTGTTCGGCCGTCGGGTTGAACTCGCTGATGCGGCCTTCATGGTCCATGATGATGATGCAGTCCAGTGCGGACTTGACAATGGCATTCTGTTGCCTGAGATCTTCCTGCAATTGTTGTGACATCCGGTTGAAGGCTCTTGCCGTGTGTGCCAGTTCGTCATTGCCGCGTACCGGCAGCTGGTAACCGAACTCACCCCCGGCGATGCGCCGCGAGGCCTCGTTCAGGCTGAATAGCTGTCGGGTGAGGTAGGTGCCCAGTGCCAGTGAGAACAGGGCAACCAGTAACATCTCTATCAAGGCAATGGTTCCGGCCTTGCGGCGTGCCTCGCTGACAATGGTGTTGATGTACGCGGTCGACAGTCCGATCTCGATCCGACCATAGCGCGTATTGCTTTCCGTGATATCGATAGCCTTGTCGAAACTGCCATCGTCGACACCGGCATAATTCACGTCTGCGCTGAAGCTTCCGCTTGCCGGGAGCTGGCTGCCTGCCTCTGCCAGGATGACACCGTTCGGGGCAAGGATGCGTACGTAGCCAAGCCCCGGTGTTTCAATGGCGTCGTTGACGATGTCCTGCAGCGTGGCAATGTCGGTGGAGAGCACCGCGTCACGGGAGGCCCGGGAGAGCAGGGTCAGCGTCGTCGAGGCACGCTTGATCAGCTCGGACTCGTTGGACGTGCGTAAATAACTGATACCGGTCCAGACCAGTATTAACAGCAGAATCGCCTCAATGGATGCAACGCCAATAATGGTTTTCTGACGAAAGGTCACGGTGCGCTACTTCCCTCCCGTGTGCTTGCAGGTTGGGCAACCATGCCGTCCAGCAAGTCAATGTCCAGTTTGCGGATATCGTTCCAGTCCGGGTCCCTGGCTGCAACGACACCCCTGAAATTTATCTGCCTGAGCAGTTGTCGGCCCTGTTCGGATTCATCCAGTTGCTGCATTGCCGCCGAAATGGCTGCCACGGTGTCTGCGGCTACCCGCGGGTGCGCGGCCAGGGCATGCGGCGTATACGGCGGTGATGTCCAGAGGATGCGCAGTTGATCACGTATTTCAGCTTCAAGACCCTTGAGGGTGCGCACGACACCGCCGCCTGCCGGGTAGATCCCCTTGGCAACAGTTCGATAGACCGAATCATGCGACGAGACGTAGCTGGGCGTGATCGGTATACCCAGGCTGCTGAATTCTGCACGGGTAACGATGCTGGCGGCGAAGGCTGCCGGTGCAGGGAAGGCCAGGGTCTGGTCGTTGAATTCGTGCAGATCCTGGTAGGCACTGTCCGCGCGTACCACGATAATACCCTTCAGGTACTTGTCTTTCTGTTTGCCAAAGGCCTGGTAGCCGGGTGACCGCTGGAAGGTGGTGTAGTGATAGGGGTTCATGTAGGCGAGGTCGTATTCGCCGTTGGCGAGGCGCTGTTCGAACGCCGGAATATCAGGGGCGGTCTTGAACTGCAGGCGTTGGCCGGTTTGTTCAGACAGGTATTCCAGCAGCGGCGTCCACATCCGCGCCAGCTTGGTGGCAGACTGTTGCGGGACGATGCCGAACGTCAGGGTTTGCTGATTTGTTTCAGCATGGCTGTTGCAAGCCAGCAGTACAGCCAGCAGACAACCCGGAAGGTGGTAGTGTAATAATCTCTTCATGTTTTTATCCATACAGGCCCGGACAGGCTGTTTCTGTTTCGCAATTTTTTCCCAGCAAGGTGCTTTGCAATAATCAGACCATGCTGAGGCCCGGGCCAGCCCAAATGCCCGCCAGGGCCTGGCCAGCCTGGTTTTCAGGGGTGGCCCTGATGCGGGTTGAAATATCGGCCAGGTATACCCGGGCGTCGTTTTTTGCGTTTTGCGACGCGGAATGCGAATGCGGACGGAGTGCTTTACATGTACGCGGACGAGCGCCTTGCAGATGATCCGGCAACTGACCGCGCGTTGTTGCGCCTGTGGATAGATGCCCCGTGGTTGTGGCAACGATCCGAGCCGGCACGGATGGGGTCTGCTGGCAAGCGGGGCAGGACGTGGTGCTGCTCAATCAATCAAGATTGTTTGGCAGATGCTTTACCCGGGATGTAGAGGACCTGGTCCGGTCTCTTGAGAGCAGGGCGGCACAGTGGCTAGTCATCCTTCCCGGGGTGCCCGACAGTTCAAAAGCCTGCTGCTCACGAAGGCCCTTGAGTGATTTTCACTGTAGTTGTTTGCGATAGTCCA
>CAJQNP010000175.1 GCA_905479705.1 uncultured Gammaproteobacteria bacterium | reverse complement strand
TGAATACACGGGGCAGGTGCCAAAGACCCCCGTTACTATCAGTACAAGTCCGACCCAACCAAGGGGTGACTGCAAGCCGGTGAATACATTGCCAACCAGCAAAACGCCGACAATGACCCGGATAATTCGGTCGACCTTCCCGGTATTACTCTTAAGCAGTGAATTCATAGACTTCCCCTCCGTCATCGCAACATTGATGCCTTGATCATATTTGAATGGGGAATAATGATGTTGATCTGAATCAATAAACAGGAGAAGCATGCCCGTAACAAAAACAATGATCGCCTGAACCTTGCCCCGTCAAGGCAAGGGATGTCGTTGCGCGCCACCGGAAACAGCACAGCTGCCGGCCCCGGACTCCGCTGCATCCCGGGCCAACCAGAACGAGAACTGCATGGATGCCGAATAACCCCGCCGCAGTGGCGGGGCCTCGTCTGGTACCCAAGAACAATATACAGACCGGGAGCAATGCCATAGCCTTTAAGACATGGGCACTACCGGAACGCGCGCAATGAAATCAACTGCAGTGGCTTTTCTAGGGCAGTCTGCAATAAAAGCAGCCGCGCTGGAGCGCGCCTTGAAATCACCCGAATTCGCCCGCTTCAGGGAGCGCGCACTGGACAGGACTGCAGCAGCCTTCATGACGGCAGAACGTGCCTCAAGGGCAATGGCAGACGTCATTTTTAGAGAGCATGTAATGAAGGCGATCACAATAACCTTTGCTCTGCTGGTTGTCGCAATCGCCCTGCCAGCCATGTATTGAAATACCTGCCCGTAGCAACACAGCCCGGCACCTCCTGCCTGTCCCTGTCGTTTAATTTATCTGGAAACAGGCCGACCCGGTGGCCGGTCAGATCAAGTGGCTGCATACCGTTTTCTGCAGCCTGCACAAATCCGGGAAGCACGCTCATGGGCACGGCAGCCATAAATTTCATTGATAAATTCACTACACGAGCACCCCTAGAACACCTAGAACACCTAGAACACCTAGAACACCTAGAACGCCTAGAACACCAGGTTAATCATCAACATCATGACCACAAGGAACAGCACCGTCATGACACCGCCCGCTCGCAGGAAATCTGCCACACGATAGCCAGCCGGCCCCATAATGAGGGCATTGACCTGGTGTGTCGGGATCAGGAATGAATTGGATGTGGCGATCGCCACGGTCAAGGCAAATACCGCCGGGTTGGCACCCACGCCTATGGCAATGTTCACCGCCAGCGGGACCAGCAATACCGTGGCACCCACGTTGGACATTACCAGTGTAAAAAAGGTAGCCAGCCCGGCTACTGCCAGCTGAATGACCCAGACAGGCATGTCGCCGACAACGAGCAGGACCTGTTCTGCAATCCATTTGGCGGTACCACTGGTCTCCACGGCCAGTCCCAGGGGGATCAGGGATGCCAGCAGGAACACGGTTTTCCAGCTCACCGCCTCATAGGCCTCCTCGATATTCATAACGCCGGACAGCACCATGCCAATGGCGCCGGTCAGCAAGGCCACCGAAAGACGAATGTCGGTGAACAGGACCATGAACAGAGCAATGCCAAAAAACAGTGCCGCCCACCCCACCTTGTGCGGGCGCGACTCCTCGCGTGGGTACTCGGTCGTGACCACCACGAAATTCCTGTCTTGCTCGATTCTCGGCAACACATCCCATGACGTATGCACCACCAGCGTATCACCGGCCTGGAAAGGCATATTGCGTATATCCTCACCCTCGCGCAGCGTCTCGCCGTTACGGTGCAAGCCGATCATGGCAAGGCCATAGGTCTTGCGCATCCAGATATCGCGCGCGCTCTTGCCAATAAGACCGGAACCGGGCGGGATGACCACTTCTGCGATACCGGCCTTGCCCGGGGAAAGGTCATCCGCAAACGTTCTCAGCCGTTTACGTTTTTTCAGCCCGAAAGCATCAACAAAGTGGTCGAGATCTTCAGGATCGGCGACTACGCCCAGTACCATGCCAGCCCCGATATCGATATCTCGCGCCAGGGCACCCGGACCAATCCGGCTGGCATGACCGGAACGTTTGGTGGCGATAATGCGTACGCGGTACTGCGTTTCCACGTCATCGAATTGCCGGCCGACCAGGCCGCTGCCTTCTTTTACCACCAGCTCAGAAAGTGAATAATTCACTCCGTAGACATCATGAAAATACTGCATGGGATCAGACCCGATAGTCGCACTTTCACTCTTTGTTTTGGGTAACACGAAGCGGCCTGCCAGAACAAAATAGATAACCCCCGTAGCCACCAGCGCCAGCCCGACCGGGGTTACCGAGAACAGCCCCCAGGTTTCCATCTGCTGTTCCGCGGGCAAGGCCTTGTTGGAAGTCAGGATCAGGTCATTGAGCAGGATCAACGGACTGGAGCCCACCATGGTCATGGTGCCACCCAGGATCGCGGTAAAGCCCATCGGCATCAGCAGGCGTGACATGGGCAGACCGGAGCGGGCCGAGATGCGCGAGACAACAGGCAGAAACAGGGCCGCAGCCCCCACATTCTGCATGAACGAGGATATGACACCGACGGTCGCCGAGATTATCGGGATAATGCGCTTCTCGGTCGTGCCACCGACCTTAAGAATAAGGGCTGCTACCTTGCTCATAACGCCGGTCTTGTCGAGCCCGGCACCGATGATCATGACCGCGATAATGGACATGACAGCATTGGATGCAAACCCGTCGAACAGGTGCTTGTTATCGACCAGCCCCTGCTCAAGCCCCATGACCGGCGCAAGTAGCGACGTCAACCCCAGCAGCACCATGATGCTGACAGCGGCGACATCCACACTGACCACCTCAAAGGCAAACAGGTAGATGGTCAACACCAGGAAGCAGGTTACCCAGGCAATCTGGGTACTCGGTACGACAGTCACCGACCACAAGGCAAACACCAGGAAGACAGCGGCTGCGACAAGCTGCCTGGCGGATAGCCTTCCGGTTTGGATTATGGTTTGTTCTTCATCTGCCAGTGCTCTCACTGCGGTGTCTCCTTGTGGTCTGGTAGGGGCAACTCATCAGGCAAGCCCACAGGCTGGCGCGCGCCGTACTGGACGCAACCATTCCCATCAGCTTATTCCTATAAAGAAACTATCTTGGCCGACACAGAATTTCTATGACGTGGCAATTACAGGATAATCCTATTAACTGACAGTATACTGCTTGACAAGAACCCTGATAACAAATAAATATTAATATGTTAATATTCCTGTATGGAATATGGCAACCTGCCGGACCTGACCGGACTGGCAACCCTGAAGGCGGTCGTTGAACTGGGTGGTGTCGCCGAGGCCGGCCAGGCAATGTGCGTCGGCCAGCCCGCCGTAACCAAACGACTGCGCGCCCTGGATAACTACTACGGTGTCGACCTGATGCACAGGAATGGTCGGCGCCTGGAACTAACGCCTGCCGGGGAAAAGGTCTACAACTACGCACGCCTGGCGCTTGAT